>JAVCDJ010000220.1 GCA_030765845.1 Candidatus Stygibacter australis | reverse complement strand
ATTTCTCACAGTGGAATGTAGATGGAGACTGGTATATTGGAATTGATCCTGTTTATGGAATTCCATCAGCCAAGGATACATCTGAACGGTTTTATGCAAATTCTTCTGAAAGCACTTTAGAAATTGATGGTTTCTTTAATTTTCATGGTGCCAGTGATCTTAGTCTGGAAGTATTGCACAGTTATCACACAGAGCATGGTTATGATTTCTGTTATGTGGAAATCCAGCAGGATGGCAGCAGTGCCTGGGACGAAATAAGCGCAATGTCTGGAATTGAAAACATGCATGTGGATCGTTTTGATCTGAGTGATTATGTAAATACTTATTCCAGGATCCGGTTCAGATTAAGTACAGATGCATCTATAGATGATCCCGGCTGGTGGCTGGGAGAAATGAAGCTGGTTTCTGCTACGGCAGTTGACCAGCAGGAAAATGAATTACCCGCAGCTACAACTCTTGGCGTGAGTTATCCTAATCCATTTTATCTCAATAATGGAAGAAGTGGAGTATGCAAGATAGATTTTGCTTTGGCAGTTCCTGGAGATATAGAGCTGGCTGTTTATAATCTTAAGGGCCAGAAAGTGTGCACTTTGATATCAGAAACAATGTTTAATGGGAAACACAGTGTAAGCTGGGACGGAAGGAACAGCAAGGGAAAACAGGCAGGCAGCGGGATATATTTTTATCAGTTAAAAACAGAATCAGAAACCTTGAACCGCAAAATGATCTTAATTAAATAAACAAGGAGTAAATGTGAAGCATATATTTGGAATATTACTAATACTGATTCTTGCGTGTGGCTTACAGGCATCGGTCAGCTATGAAAACAGCAGTAATCATATTGATATTCACATCACAAATAACGGTGAATTATCTAATGAAAATGGAGTATATTACAGCACTCTGGCATTTCCTGCCCGGGAAGTGAGTCTGGAAGTGATAGATTCTCAGGTGAGTCTTTTCGATAATGCTGGAAATCTTATTGATGATCAAAGAAGGCTTAAAGCCGATAATATAGCTGTGGAAGAAACGATGGTGATGAGAGATTTGATCATGCATCGCATCAGAATAGATCTGGAAAGTAATGAAGCTGGAAATAGAACTGTTATCGATAATGCTGTGATCAGATTGCAGGCAGAAAGTGAGATTGAAAATATTCAGGTAATATCTTCCGTTTTTGCCCCGATTTATAGCAAAATAATTGATAATTATGAAACCTCATACTTACGCAATCTGGCTGAGATGCCGGCAAAAATGCTGATCATTTCTCATGATAATCTGGATAATCTGAGCTATTTTACCGACTGGAAAAATGCACGGGGAATAGCAACAGAAGTAGTAAATAGAGAAGATCTTGGTGCTACGGCTAATGACATAAAGGATTATATTCAGACAGTTTATGAGACAGAAGAGCATCCTCCTGATTATCTGTTGATCATTGGTGATGTTAATGGGGCATTTTCAGTCCCCGCTTTTTATCATACACATTTAGCGGAAAGTGATGTTACTGACCAACCATATACTTCACTGGATGGTGATGATTATTTCCCTGAGATGATAGTGGGAAGATTTTCTATCGATCAGGCAGATAATTTAAATACTATTATCTCCAAAATATTGAATTATGAGAAAACACCATATATGGATGATCCAGACTGGTTTGAGAGAATGGTCGTGGTGGCAGGTAATCATAGTGATGTTCCTCCTTCGCCAACTACTCCAGTTACAACCAGTATGTGGCTGGCAGAAAAGGCACGGGATTATGGTTATCAGGATGTGACCGAAATATATGACTGGTATCCAGATTATCCCAGCCCTAATACGAGCGTAATCAAGAATGCCATCAATGCCGGAGCAGGTATAGTTACTTACAGAGGCTGGGGAAATGCCTGGGGCTGGAATTATCCCTATTTCCATACCGAAAATATTCAGGAACTTACAAATAGCTTTTATCAACCAATAATGACCTCAATCGTGTGTAATACTGGTGATTTTGCTAATGCATATGTTGACCCCTGCTTTGGCGAACTCTGGTTGACAGCAGGAAATACTACAAATCCCAAGGGTGGAGTAGCATTTGTGGGACCTTCAAATTTGCATACAAGCACCCGCTATAATAATGCCATTTTTGCCGGGTTCTATCAAGGTTTATTAGACGAGGGAATTCATACTTTTGGTACTGCTGTGCTGCGGGGAAAGATGGAACTTTATGAAAACTATCCTCTTAACCATGGTACCGGAGATTGGGTAGAATTTTATTATTATGTGTATAATATCCTCGGTGATCCCTCTTTGAGCATCTGGACAAAAACTCCTATGAGTATGTCATGTGATTTGCCCGAAGAGATCTCTATGGGTCAAAATTATCTGGATATTTATCTACCTGAACTAGACAATGGAATGGTCACTGCCAAAAAGGGTGATGAATTTATGGTGAGTGAATTTGTGCGAGATCACTCAGCTACATTATATTTTAATGCTATGACTGAAGGCACTATTGACATTACCATAACAGCAGTTAACCATCTTCCTTTAATTACAAGTGTAGAAGTATCAGAGGCAGCTGTTGATCCCGTTATAACTGATATTGAACCAGACGGAGATATACTGGCTGGAGAAACTGTATCAGTAGATATCACACTCTCAAATCAGGGAAGTGAAAGCCAGGCTTTTGCTGCTGAACTTTCTGAATTGACAGGAATGGCTGAGATTCTCACAGAAGGTCTTGATTTTGGCACCCTCGATGCTGGTGCCGCAGCTACTCTCACTGCTGAAATGACTATTTCTGGTGAATGCCAGAATGGCAATGAATTATCATTCCTGATGTCCTTTGATGGTATTGATAATACGATCAAGTTTCCTTTGACAGTTGATAATTTCATGCTCTATCCCACTGAAATAGTAGTAAATGATGCTAATGGTGTATTGCAGCCCGGAGAAACCTCTGATATCACTGTGAGTATTGCAAATATGGGAAATGTGGCAGCTACGGGATTAAGTGCTATTATCATTTCAGCAACTACTGCTTTAACGGTTAATGATAGCATTTATCAGATCGGTGATCTGGCAGGAGGAGCAACAGGCGAGGCAGTTTTTAATGTATCAGCCGAAGCTTCTGGCTTTAATGGCAGAGATGCTGGAATATATCTTCATCTGGAAGATAATGCCGGCAGAATATATGAAACCAGTTTCAATGTCACTATTGGTGTAGTAAGTAATACTGATCCCACAGGACCCTGCATTGGCGGATATTATGCCTATGACAGCTTTGATACTGGCTATGAAGAAGCACCAGTATATTTCTGGGAAGAAATTGATCCGGAACTCGGGGGACAGGGTGATGTCATTCTAATGACTGATGATCAATCTAATGATATTGCTTTACCATTTGATTTCACCTATTTTGATGCCGTATATGACAGCATCACAGTCTGCTCAAATGGCTGGATTTCTTTCGATACTACCTGGCAGTATTATTTCCGTAATTGGAGAATCCCTAGTGCTTTAGGACCATATGCACAGATTTGTGCTTACTGGGATGATTTGCGGGGACCTGATAGTGGTATTGAACCATTAAGACTTAGTCATTATTATAATACCGAAGAGGATTACTTTGTTATTGAATGGAGTGATTGCTTTAACCGTCAGGATAATACAGCTGCTGAAATATTTCAGATTGTGCTTTATGACCCGAGTGTTCAAGAATATGCCACTGCCAGTGGTAATGGTATAATCCAGGTAAACTATCAGGTTATTAGTAATCCTGATGATGATGACAATTATTCTACGATAGGAATAGAAGACCTGTATCAGGAAGATGGCGTGCTTTATAGTTATGCAAATATTTATCCTGCATCAGCTACTGAGCTGCAAAATGGACTGGCAATTAAGTACACTACAGAAGCACCAGATACATTTACAGGGAATGAAATAACTGATCTTGTACCGTCAATGCCTGTTTTGAATGCAAATTATCCTAATCCATTCAATCCTGAAACTACCATCAGTTTCTCGCTTCCTGAAAACACCAGTATTGAGCTGGCTGTTTACAATATCAAGGGTAAGAAAGTAAAAACCCTGGCTTCTGGCAATATGGATGCTGGTGATCATGAATCCATCTGGTATGGAAGAGATGATGATGGTAAGCAGGTTAGCAGTGGAGTATATTTTTATAAACTGAAATCAGATCGCCACACTACAACTAAAAAATGCGTTCTGATGAAATAAATAAGAATCAATTACCGGGGAGAATTTTCTCTCCGGTAATTTAAAAAAGGGAATATGTTTGGATTAATTATTGGATTAGTTATTCTAATTGGCTGGGGAGCCCATGAATTCTGGGATCATAAAAGAAATCGTGGCAAAATTCCTGAGATAATTCATATTAATGGTACCAGAGGTAAATCTAGCGTTACACGTTTGATAGCTGCCGGGCTAAGGGCAGGTAACTATCAAGTGATTGCCAAAACCACGGGTTCTGCTCCTCGTATCATTTATCCCAGTGGTAGAGAAAAACCTATTGTGCGACTATTTGGTGCTAATATCAGAGAACAATTGAAGATCATCAAATATGCTTCAAAAAAGAATATTGATTATCTGGTTCTTGAATGTATGGCAGTTACTCCCGAATACCAGTGGACAACTGAGCATAAGATGGTGAAATCCACAATTGGTGTGATCACAAACTCGCGCCCGGATCATTTGGACCTGATGGGTCCTGGTTTAAGGAATGTTACTCTATCCATGTGTAACACAATACCGGATAATGGCTTGATATTAACTTCTGAGAACAGGGTTTTCCCGTTAATGAAAAAAGTGGCTGACCACAGGCATACTGAATTTGAATACGTAAGTAAAGAAGATATCACAGAAGCAGATATGCAGGGTTTCAGCTGGATAGAGCATCGGGATAATGTAGCATTATCTCTGGAAGTTTGCCGCAGATGTGGAGTAGATAGAGAAATTGCCTTGAAAGGGATGTATGATTCCACTCCTGATATTGGTGCTACTGAGATTTTTAGATATAAAATCAATGGTAAGGAATTATTCTTTGCTCATTCATTTGCTGCCAACGATCCGGAATCCACTTTTGTTTTGATGGAATATATCCACACAATTCATCCTGAGATTCCAGGTGTGGCAATCGTATTGAATACCAGAGCTGACCGTATGTTCAGGTCAAAACAGCTGGCAGAGATGCTGGGTAATCATCAATTTGACGGTTTATTCCTGATTGGTGATCAGGAATTGACAATACATAATTATGCAACCGGACATGGAATTCCGGCAGAAAAGATATATCCACTTGGCTGGAGCAAAGGAGATGATCTGGTGAAAGAGATTTGTACTCTTGACCCCGAAAAGATACTCGTATTCGGGATTGGTAATATTGGTGGTAATGGAGGTCCTATTGTCGATTATTTCAAAGAGAGGAGTAACTAATGTTTGAAGCCGCTATTGGTTTAGGAGTTTTAGTAAGTTTATTCTTTCTGGAAACCTTTGGCACAACAGCTGGAGGTATAGTAGTTGCGGGATATATAGCAATGTTTTTGCATCAGCCCTGGACAATACTGGGAACGCTGTTGATCAGTTTAGCTGTATATCTGATCGTAAAACTGCTGGGAAAGATAATGTTCATTTATGGACGTCGCCGGATGGTGATATCTATCCTGCTTGGGTTCATTTTTGGGTGGCTGGTGAGAACTTACGGTTTCTATTCGGGGATTCCGGCAGATTATTCCGTAAATGTAATTGGATATATTATCCCTGGTTTGATCGCTAATGCAATGGCGAAGCAGGGAATTACAAGAACTTTAACCGTTATGTTTGTTGCTGCTGTATTGGTCAGATTACTGATCAATGTGATCTTTGGCGGCGAATTAATATCAATAATGTAAGGGCAGGAATATGTTTGTACCAAGTGCAAAGTCTAATTTAAGTCTAATAGTTTTATTTCTGATTTCCATCTTATTATTTGTCTGGGTAAATAACTCCCGGATGTTCATCAAGGAAAAGTATTACTCTGAAAAGATGGAAGCTGCCCTGCTGATGAAGCAGGCTACAGAAGCTCTTAAGGATTATCGAACTTTTTGTGGAGCCTATTGTGACCCCGAAAATGATCCCAATCAGAGCGGTATCATTGGTCTCAAAGAAACTCCAATCACTACTGATAGAGGCTCATTGGAAGGTAAGCTTACCAGCTTGAACCCGAATTTTGCTGCCGTAATGGTTTCAATGTTCAAAAAGGCAAAACTATCTGAAGGTGACCGCATTGCCGTTAGCTCAACCAGTTCGTATCCCGCAATAAATATTGCCGTGTATGCTGCTGCAAAAGTGTTGGGATTAAAAGTTGTGAGTATTAATTCTGTGGGGGCTTCCATGTTTGGAGCTACTGATCCTGAATTCACCTGGCTGGATATGGACTCATTTTTATATGAAAAGGGTATCTTTCCTTACAAAACAAAAGCAGCCTCCATCGGTGGTGGTAGAGATCTGGGACGTGGGTTAAATGTTCTGGGAAGAGATATGATCCTGAAGGCTATTGAAAGAAATGATGTTCAAATGGTTCGTGAAAATGATCTGGATAGAAATATCAATCGCAAGATGGGGATTTATAAAAGTAGTTATAAAAAGTATGAAGCCTATATTAATATTGGTGGTGGATTATCATCAATAGGATCTTCTATAAATGGTAAATTGATTACTGATGGCTATCATAGAAGTATTCATAATAATAATATACCCCGTAAGGGCACAATGTTTGAATTTGCCGAAAACGGCACTCCAGTTATTCATCTGGCTGATATTTCAGGGATTGCCCAAAAATATGAACTACCCCAGGCTCCGGTTCCAGTTCCCGAAGTTGGTGTTGGCAGGATGTATGTTGATGAAAGGTACAATGTCACAGTCGCTATTATTTCTCTGATCATATTAATGGCTCTGATCGCTGTAGTGATCTTTTTTGATCATAGTCAGATGAAATTACGTGATGATGAGGTAAATTCATAAATGAAAAATATAGCCAGAGAGAAAGTATTATTTCTACTGATTTTTATCCTGATGGTTGTTATGGTGGTAAACGCAGGACAAAAACAGAAAAAATACTATGTATTTAACGCTTCCAGTGGAAAGATGTATAGATATCATAAACTGAAACCAGGTGAGAAATATATCTGGGAATCAACTTCTCCTGACAGTATCACTGTTATAAGTCGCCTGATCACGAATTCAAATACTGCTGAGCAATATTCCTATGATGCAATTTATGATGGTGAAACGCATACAGTAACCCGTAATCTCAAGGTCAGCAAAATTTCTCGTGGTGTAAATGGTGATAAGGTATCTTCCTGGAACAGCTACAGATTCAATCTGACTATGCCTGGTAAAAAACTTATTATCTCCAATTCTTCCGGTCATCAAATGCTTGTGAAGGTTAATCCAGATAAAAGATCGGTTAAAAAGCATAAAACTGAAACTGATTATATTGCCTATCCTCCTGATTATTATGATAATAACCTTGATATCCTGGTCAATGACAAGGCATATACTTATTATCAGGGTAAAGATAATGACATTACTCTTGACCTGCAGGGACCGCTTAATCTAAAAATAATCAATCGGCTGATCGTTAATGATGTGGAAAACCTGTCTTTTAGCTGGACAGCATTACTGGATAATGAGGAGATTTTAGAAGTTATTGATTCCCTGCCCTATTCAACTTCCTGCCTGGCAGACAGCAGCAGTATAGTTACTCAGGGGAAAATTAATATTATCAATATTCCCAAAGGTAAACATACCGTGAAAATAGTTGATGCCCAGCCTAAAGGGATATTATATAGATTATATATCTCAAAATCAGCCTTAGGAAATTAATAGATATGAAAAGATTTCTTTTTGTTACCCTGATACTCCTAACCATTATCTCTTTATGGTCCAGGAATATTGCACTTGATAGTGAAATTGATATTGGTTTTGAGTATGACAGCAACGTTATACGACTTTCTGATGATGATCAGGATGAATTTCTGGATAGTGATAATCCTGATAAATATTTGATATCATCATTGGATGATATGATCATGAACATGACCTATTCTTTAAAATTAAAGCATTACTTCTTTGCAGGTCATACTCAGATTGATGAATTTAAGCTCAACTTTGATAAATATCTGGAAAATTCTGTCAAAGATACTGGCTACCTCTCTTATGGGATCAGGCAATATTTTAATAGCAAACTTAATATGAGCCTGAGATATTATTTCTATCCCCAGATATATGTCAGACAATATCACAGCGTGCTTGATGATGGAGATGAATATCATGAATTTGAATACAGCAAAAATTATTATACTATGAACCTTAACTGGGATGTTCAAAAGCATCTTGATATCAAGTTTGAACTGCAATATTCACAATTATTTTTTAATAAATGGTTTACTGAATATGATGCAGATATTTTAACTTCAAATATTTATCTGAACTGGCAGCCAGTGAGTAAATTTGAGCTTCTCTGTCGTTACGGATGGCGGATTTCAGATACTGATGCTGAAGATGCATTTAATGATCCTTCTGCTATTGATGTTATCAAGGATGCAGCTTATAGCTCAAATATTTATGCCCTTGACCTTAAATTCAGAAAAATGCCGGGTAAAACGACTCTTAATCTCGGCTACAAACTGGAAACCCGCTTCTTTGATTCAGAGTATGAAGATGATACTTATCACTATAACCGTAATGACTACATCCACGTAATTAGTACCAGCCTTTATAAATCATTACATAAAAGGTTATCTTTGCTTGCGAAAGCTGAATATGGCTTCCGGAATACTGAATCACCAGCTCCAGATGTAGCAACTGATAAAGAATATAATTACTGGAATGCTGGAATTACATTATCCTATGACATTAAGCTTAGATAGGGTTGATTTTTGAAAAATAAATTCAATGATAAATGGACAACATATTTAGGAGATAAATTCAATCCCCTGCTGTTGACCGATATTGTTTCTGGCAGTAAAATAGTTGTTGGAGTTCCACATCATGCCCCCCGGGGTATAACTCGCATGCTGTGTGATCGCAACGCTGATGAAAATGCCGGATATCTGGGCAGCTATCTTTCTCAGGAACTCAATTGCTCCTGCATCATTGCCAGCCGATATTTCTTTGACCCGAATAAGGAAGAAGGCTCAGATTATTTCCGTTTCATCGAAAAGCTTGATCCTGACCTCGTGATTGAAATTCATGGGCATGACTCCAGAAAGGCAGTTTATGACATAGAAATCTCTTCTGGACCTGATGACCCTGAATATGCACAAGAATTTGCTGAAAAACTGCTGGAAAAAACCAGCGTAGTTGATCAACTGGCTGATCTCACTCTTTCGGGTGATTATCAAAAGATCTATTTCACTGCTCAATATTCAAAAACAGTCACTGATATTCGCTGGAATACTCTTCATATTGAATTGCCCCGAACCATTAGAATTGATCCTGATTCCAGTTTTCCTCCCCAGATAGGTTTCGCCTTAATGGAGATTATCACCCGGATCATTACCGGTGAATAAAAATTATTAGCTTAAATAAAAAACCCCGCTTTTGCGGGGTTTTTTTATTGTTATTAAATCTTAAATTCTATTATTCACCCACTGGGGCATCTTGATCTGCTACAGTCATATCTCCCCTGTCATAGATATAACCTGCTGTGAAATTAGGATCAGGATGAGGTTGCCACCAGTTATCAAATATTCCCTGTGTTCCGTCGAAATAATCTGCCAGTTCCGGATATGCCACGATAACATCTACCTGCTCACGAGGATATTCAAGAATTCCTTCCAACTTCAAAGCCCAGGAATACCCCTCTACTGAAGTAAAGGCATTCTCTCCATATAATGGGTCTGACATACCTCCTGCAGGGGTATTATCGTCGCCAGTGCCAAACAAAGATTGCTGACTGAAAAAGCCTGTAACAAATTCTCCAGGAAGATGAATCTCATAACCTAGGATATTATCAACTGTGATGTATGGGTTTAAATCATTTAAATTAAATATTGGGTCACCAGGATTGAAAGGAATTAACTGATTATAATCTATCCTGATCTTGATTGTGATCGTATCTACCCAGGGTGCATCAGCATTTGTATTCATTGCCAGAGATCCGTGTGGTGGTGCCATCACGTCATAAACGTCATCAAAAAAGTGAAACTGCAAATAACCGGGAGATGTCCACCAGTTGATCATATCTGTGCCGTATGCTGCTGCTACCTGACCTGAGTCTAATGGCAGTTGATCACCGTTGGAGTCATAAGCACTAAATGTGATTACGTCACCCAAAGAAGTATTCAGAAAAGCATTACTCTCAAAAATTATATCGAAACCATTATGGAAAGTTGCACCAGATGCTACTACCTTAGCACTTAATTCAATATAACGCAGATAATCTGCCTCGAAGCGTAATTTACCCCAGGTCTCCACTACCATATCATTGAAATCATAATCTCCCTTTAGGGGCCAGTTGTCTTCATACATCAAGGTAAGCACAGAATTAGTGCCAGGAACATAAAGGGTGCCATTGCTGCGAATGTCACGAACTGGATCGACTGTCATTTCATGATATACTGTATTGCCTATAACGGGGATTGTTGCCTGCTGCCCATCATATTCCAGGATCACTGAATTGGATGATTCCGGCAGAGTAATATCTGTCCTGAGTTCTCCATCGCTATTCGTAGATAATTGAAATGCCAGATTATTCTGGGTTTTATACAGAGAAACCTCTGCTCCTTCTACTGGATTACCTTCACTATCATTCGCTATCACTACTACTTCAACGATCTTCGTGAAATCCCAGTTAAAACCGTCTGGTATCTCTAATTCATCCAGATGTTGTGCTTTATTAGCAGTAACAGTATCATTAGATGTACATCCAATGACCATAAATATTACGACAACAACTGCATATAATTTTATTCCTTTTATCATTATCCCCCCTAAGAATTTTATTAACGTTTAGCAAAAAAATTGAAATTAAGGAAATTTGTCAAATTATATTTTCCAGCCATAGATTTTATGAAACAATTAATTATATTATTTGATGACAGGAATTCAATTTCTCCCCTTTCACTTAGATTGCACCTCTGGATTAGTAGGATTAGCCTAAATTTCGTGGACATGATAATCTCCCGTGTAATATTGTCTTTAAATTATATGAAATTATTAATAGGTGAAATATGAAAATTAAATTTCTGCATCTAATGAAAGGTGCCGGTCAGGCAGAAGGAATTGCCGTGGTAATTGATGTATTCAGAGCTTTCAGTCTGGAAGCATATCTATTTAATGCGGGAGTAAAGGATATCATTGCCGTAGATGATCTTAATATTGCGCGCCAGCTAAAAGCAGAAAATCCGCATTATCTGCTGATTGGTGAAAGAGAAGGCATCACCCAGTCTGGTTTTGACTATGGTAATTCTCCATTTTATACTAAAAACCTTGATCTTAAGGATAAAATCGTTGTACACGCTTCCTCATCAGGCACGCGTGGTCTGGTAGCTGCCATGAATTCTTCTGCTACTGAAGTGCTTACCGGCAGCTTTGTGAATGCCCGGGCTATTGCCAATTATATAAAAAGAAAAAAACCTGAGACGGTTTCGCTGATAGACATGGGTTGGGCCGGTCAAAGAGCAACCCTGGAAGACACGATCTGTGCTGATTATCTCCATCATCTGATCACCGGCAGTAAATTCAATTATCCTGATTGTATCTATGAAATCTATTGCACCGATGGGCAGAGATTTTTTGACCCCGAGAATCAAAGTTCTATGCCCCGTGAAGATTTCTTCCTCTGCCTGCGCCCCAATATTTTCCCCTTCATCCTCAAAGCAGAATCATCAGCAAACGGAAATATCCATCTGCGAAAAATCATCCCCACCAAGCAGGAGTTTTGAGCTGTAACCAGAACAAGACTTCTGGCGACCAGTTATAACCTCACAAACCCAACATCTGCTGCCCAGAACTCCCTCGATTCAGTTTACTCCGTCCACCCTGTCCACTGCGTCCACCCCGTCCACAAACCCCCATCTTCTCAAATTTTATACCATAATATTTGACATAAATAATATCCCAAAATTATAAGTTTTAGAAATTAAATATAGTTATTAAGGAGGTATAAATGCCATTCATCTCCAATACAGACAGAGAGCGGCTGGAAATGCTGCAGGCCTGTGGAGTTGCAAAATTTGCTGACCTGATCAAAAACATTCCCCAGGAGTTTCTGGATAAAGCAGAATTCCATCTGGGAAAACCTCTCAGCGAACTGGAACTTATCAGAGCACTCACAGACCTTACTGAAGATAATGTACCCACTACGGAAGCTATTTCTTTCCTCGGTGGGGGGATTTATGACCATTTTATTCCCGCTGCTGTGAATCATATCATCAGCCGACCAGAATTCCTGTCTGCTTACACGCCTTATCAGGCAGAAGTCAGCCAGGGTACTTTGCAATACATCTATGAATATCAAACTATGATCTGCGAACTCACAGGCATGGAAATTTCCAATGCCGGCATGTATGATGGTGCCACTGCTGCTGCGGAAGCTGTGCTGATGGCAGTGCGTAAAACTAAAAAATACCGTGCCCTGATACCCTCAACCATTAATCCGCTTTATCGCGAAGTTATCAAAACTTACACCAGCGGTATTGATGTAGAATTAATTGAGATCAAGCAGAAAAATGGTACTATAGACCTCGCACATCTGCAAGCTGAGCTTAATGATGATACGGCTTGCGTGCTCATGCAAACCCCTAATTTCCTGGGATTCCTCGAAGATGTTTTTGAAATAGAAAAAATTACCCACTCTGCCAAAAAAGCTCTGCTTATTCCCATAGTTGATCCTATTTCACTCGCGGTGCTTAATTCCCCTGCTGAATATCAAGCTGATATTGTAGTAGGCGAAGGTCAGGCTCTGGGTAATTCTCAATCCTATGGTGGACCGCTTTTCGGATTTCTGGCTACCAGTGAGAAACTCATCCGCACCATGCCGGGTCGTCTTTCCGGTGCTACCCTCGATGTGGAAGGAAATATCGCTTATGTGCTCACTATGCAGGCTCGTGAACAGCATATCCGCCGCGAAAAGGCTACTTCTAATATCTGTTCAAATGATGCTCTCTGCACTCTTGCTGCCACGGTATATTTATGCCTCATGGGCAGCCGCGGACTTAAGCAGGTGGCTGAACAATCTACTGCCAAAGCTCATTATCTGGCAGCAAAACTCTCTGAACTCCCTGGGTATGAATTATATTCTACAGCCCCATTCTTTAAGGAATTTGCCCTTAAAACTCCCCATCCCGCGGAATATATCTGCGAAGCACTCAGCGAGTGGGATGTATATCCCGGAATCCCCATCCAGCAATTTGGCTATGAGGATCTTCTGCTGATAGCAGTAACGGAAAAGATCACCAAAGATGATATGGATCAACTGGTGGATATGCTGAAATCACTTGATCAGGCTGAGGAGGAATAATGAGCAAAACTATATTTGAAAAAAACTCTCCCGGACGCAAAGGCTACACCTTACCTGAAAATGATGTAGATTATAAACTTAATGACTGTATCCCCCCAAAATTCCAGCGTAAGGAAACTCCCAGATTGCCCCAGGTTTCTGAGCTTGATGTGATGCGGCATTTTATAGAGCTTAGCCATAAAAATCATTTCGTAGAAAAAGGCTTTTATCCCTTAGGCTCATGTACCATGAAATATAATCCCAAGATTAGTGACACTATGGCAGCAAATATTGCTCTAACTGATATACACCCCTTCCAGCCGGAAAATTCCGTGCAGGGTGCATTGCAAATACAGTGGGAATTACAGCGTGATCTGGCAGAGATCAGCGGATTTGCCTCAGCTACTTTGCAGCCCGTTGCCGGTGCTCAGGGTGAATTTACCGGCATCAAGATTATAGAAGCCTATCATAAAGCCAAAGGTAATAATAAAAAAACTATTATCCTCCCGGATTCGGCGCATGGCACTAATCCTGCCAGTGCTGCTTTATGCGGCTATAAGATTATCGAAATTGCCTCTAATGATAAGGGTATGGTTGACCTGGTGGCCCTCAAAGAAGTTGTTAATGAGGATACTGCCGGATTTATGCTCACTAATCCCAACACGCTCGGGATTTTTGAATCACAGATTTGCCAGATTTCAGAGATCATCCACGCTGTAGATGGCTTGATGTATATGGACGGAGCAAATTTCAATGCTCTAATGGGCTTAGTGAAACCCGGTGAAATGGGATTTGATGTGATGCACTATAATCTGCATAAATCATTTTCAACACCTCATGGCGGTGGCGGTCCCGGCTCTGGTGCCGTAGGCGTAAGAGCAGACCTCGTGAAATTCCTGCCCTATCCCATGGTAGCTGGAAATAGAGATGAAGGATTTTTCCTCGATAGTTCTCATAAAGCTACATCAATTGGTAAAGTCCACAGCTTCTATGGTAATTTCATGGTTAATGTCCGCGCCTGGATCTACTTGAAAATGCTCGGTAATCAAGGACTCAAACGCGTCTCAGAAAACGCCGTGATCAATGCCAATTATCTCATGCGGAAGCTGGAAAAATACTACTATGTGCCCTATAACGAGAGCTGCATGCACGAATTTGTTGCCAGCGGCATCTGGCAGAAAAAGGAAAATGGGGTTCATACCCTGGATATTGCCAAAAGACTACTCGATAAAGGCTATCATGCTCCCACTATCTATTTTCCGCTCATAGTGCCGGAAGCTATTATGATCGAGCCTACTGAAACTGAGAGCAAAGAAACTCTCGATGAATTTATCCAGACCATGATCGATATTGCCGCTGAAGCCAAAAATAATCCTCAAATACTCCATGATGCGCCCCTTAATACCCCCATCAGACGTGCAGATGACGTCCGAGCCGTAAAACAGCTCAACGTAAAATTTGATCTCTGCAATATGCCCCTAACCTGCGAAGAATAATTATAAGCATAATTTAATAATAAAAAAGCTCTCAGCAAACCCTGAGAGCTTTTTATATTTTTATAGGTCCTATAGGTCATATAAGCCCTATATTCCCTCCCTACCCGAAAAACCTCGCAAATGGTGCTTGCACCTTCGCAATGTTCAATACAATGGTCAGACCATTTCATCCCCTGAATTTTGCCAGCAGTAACTTTTTATTTGACAGGTTAAAAAACATCAAATGTATTGTATATAGACATATTCGGTGAAAGGAAAAGGAAGAAATGAAACTGTGAAAATCGCAGTATATCAGGATGTTAGCCTAAGGAAAAGGAGGATCTATGCACAAATCGAAAAAACCAATAGGCTTATGGTCAGCAGTTTCAATGGGAATAGGTGCCATGGTGGGAGCTGGTATTTTTGCACTGCTTGGTGAAGCGAGCTCAATTTCAGGGAGTGCTGTTTACATTTCATTTATTATCGGTGGTATTATTGCCCTGTTCAGCGGCTATTCTTTAGGAAAGTTAGGTGCACGTTATCCATCTGCGGGGGGAATGATAGAATATTTAACTCAAGCTTATGGGGTTGGTTTTTTTACAGGTACTATGGGTATCATACTTTATTTCGCAGTTATTGTTTCCTTAAGCTTAGTGGCTAAGGCATTTGGTAATTATGCCATATCATTTTTACATATAAATGACACCTCTAATTTATGGCATCATTTATTTTCCAGTGGAATCATCATTCTGTTTGTTTTGGTCAATCTAAAAGGTGCAAAAGATGTAGCAATCTGGGAAAGGCTGATAGTCGGGATTAAATTTACTGTTTTAACTGTGCTGGCTATTGTTGGTATCATGTATATAAATCCATCATTAATATCTCCTCAGAATTATCCACCCACTAAAGACATTTTTTTCAGTGTGGCAATTACCTTTTTTGCATTTGAAGGTTTTAGGGTCATTACTAATACAGCGGAAGATATGCCCAATCCCGCCAAAACACTTCCACATGCCATAATGTTAGCGATTTTACTGGTTATGTCTCTTTATGTTGCAATTTCGTTCGCAGTTTTTGGCACCTTATCTGTAGATAAAGTAATAGCTGCTAAAGATTATGCATTAGCAGAAGCTGCATTACCATTATTTGGTCATGTTGGTTTTGCTGTTGTAGCAATTACGGCTTTAATTGCCACCGCATCTGCTATTAACGCCAGCTTGTTCGCTGTCACAAATGTAACCTATCAATTAGCTAAAGATGGGGAACTTCCAGCTGTATATGGTAAGCGCATTGCCCACAGTAGTGAGGGTTTGCTTGTCAGCGGGTTTTTAATTATTATTTTATCTCTTTTATTTGATTTATCTGAAGTTGCAGCTATCGGCTCAATATCAACATTATTCATTCATACAGTGACCCACTTGGGACATTTAAAGATAATTAAAGAAACGGGTGCATCAAGGATCTTAGTTTTTCTGGCAGGTTTATTAAGTCTTAGTGCTATAGTACTTGCATTCATTTATCTCGCTAAGGGGTCAAGTCATGTTATAAGTATCCTTATTGGCTTTCTCTTTATAGCAGCAATTATGGAATTTTTACTTCAAAAGATTGCAAAAAGAAAAATCAGGCCGAGAGTTGTATGATAATTTTATAAAAGGCTAACAAGATGTTATCTATCTAAGCTTTGAGAGATATAATCAGAGGAAATAGTAAAATGATAAAAGAAAAATATACGCAATTGTTGTTATCTCACCCAATCAGTTGGAAAAGGATATTGATATTTTTTATCCTGGCGACTGCAATATCTAATGTTTTCAGATTTGATATTTTCGAAATCAAATCGGGGTTAGAAGAACTTCCGACCTGGATATTTATTTTAGTTACTGTTTTTCTTGAAGGTAGTGGAGTTCTTATAGGTGCGTTAATAGCTATTTCATTTTTGAAGAAAAGCAGGAAAACAGAAATATCGCTTTTCGGAACATCAAAATCAAAAAGCCTTATAATGGTAATAATTCCTATCATCATTTTAGCAGTAATTGGAGTAAAAAATGAATTTCAACTGAACTCGCATCTTTATGGGTTTATTGCTATAATCGGGACTTTACTCTATTGCATAATGGAGGAATATGGCTGGCGAGGTTATTTGCAAGAAGAATTGAAAACATTAAAATCCTGGCAAAAAAATCTAATAATCGGATTTGTATGGTACTTGTGGCATTTGTCTTTTTTGACGAAAGCAACTGTTGGAGATAATCTTTTCTTTTTGGGAATGTTGATTTTTGGGAGTTGGGGAATTGGACAAGTAGCGGAAGCAACAAAATCAATCCTGGCTAGTGCTTCTTTTCATCTGATTATCCAGATTATGATGTTCAATGCGTTAATTAAAAACGGGATTAACGGAACTGAAAAACTGATAATTTTAGGTGTTTCAGTGGTTTTATGGTATGTGATTATCAAGAAATGGGAAAGAGAAAATATTATTGCTATGCAGTAAATAAAAAATAGCGGTTTAAATACTAAAACAAGATTACAGGCAAAAAATAAGAGTCATTTGTAAACTGCTACTTTCATATACTATTTGACAGAAAAATCATTGTTTTGAAAAATATTTTCTGGATGTATAGTTGCTTGAATAAATAATGAAATGATTTTTTTCACGTGAGACAGCGCAGTTTACAAAATTGGTAATTTATTTCCACTGGGAATGTTTGAGGGGAATTAACCAGGACGATGAGGGGTTTAAAGCAATTAGCAGATTCTGCTAATGAAAAAAAATGGCTTTTAGCTCCTGGGTGGTGCGGAATTATCCGCACCACCTGATTTTGTTTTACTACTGTTTATTTCGTAAATACAATTGAGAAAAAGACTATTTCTATATATAAAAATCTTTACAAAGATAGAATCTAATAATGAATCGGTCATTGAGGGAATAGAAAAATGCAGATTAGACCTAATGATATCCAGAATAGAGAATTTACTGATTTGCGCGAGGCTTATTCAATTGAAGCAGCAGCAGTTTTTGGTTACAATAGTTTCAGCAGCGAATTATCAAACCGGATTTTATTGAAATTATTAAACAATTCCCGGCAGATAGATGCGGAAACCAGAGCTGTGGGGCACATACTAAGGACAGAGGCAGATAATTATTTAAAAGAATTGCAGATGTATTGCTATAAGTTTGCCTTAAAACTAACCAGTGAACCGGAATTAGCAAGTGATATCACCCAAGACTCTATAGTTGAACTATTCAAGAATATTGATCAGGTAGAATTTATTAAAGGTTGGTTGAGAAGCACTGCTTATAATAAAACCATGATTGCAATTAAAGATAAGATCAATTTTGGATTACTGTTCTCAGAACTGGAGCTGCAGCAGGCTCAATATCATGACCTTAGCAATTTAGCTGAATCTACCTTGATAAAAACCATGCCGGAAGACCAGTTGAAAGAACTTCTGGCAGAAAAAGATTATTTAATGTATATAGTTATTAAAAAGTATCATAGTCTAAAAGAGTATTCCATTGCCGAGGAGATTAGTTACGGCACTGCCAAAAAGCACAGTCACATCATCCGAAGAAATCTCAAGGCTGCTTATTTGCGTAAACTTGGCTGGCAGGCAAAACCGGAAATTCTCACTTATAAACAATATGACAATCTAAGAAGATTTGTCCAGCGGCTGCTGAAATTCAGCCAAAATAATGAAATTAACCGGCTGAAACGCTACTGCTCAAAGATTGATCATCACCAGGTGAAAAAGATTCTGGCTCAAATTACCACGATCAATGACTGGGGAGTAAAGTATCTGGGTGCTCATGATTATTACCTGACGCTCTGGGATAAGGACAACTGGCAGATCATTGTATTAATGACCATCAGTGTACCGCCAGATAAATCAATTTCGATTCTCACCTGTAAATCAGTTAAGTGCATGAAAAAGATGAAGAATAAATTTAATAAAAAAATACCCCTGGAAAAAGGCTTAATAACGCTAAAATTTGAAGAACTGGTAAAATATATGTCAAAACCGTAATTTTTTACCCACAGATTACACGGATATTTCGCACGAACCAGAGCTTCCAGCTCTGGATTCCCAACCACAAATTTTTACAATTTTAAAAACTGCCTAGAATAAATAAAAAAAACGCATTTTTACCTCTGCTGCCTTATTAATTATAAATCAATAACATAACCGACTAATTTCGTCTTCAAAATAAATAAATAAAATTTTTTTGCCCAATTGCGGTAACCTTTTGGGCTTTTTTTACACTAATAGATGAGAACCTGTTTGGAGGAAATTATGAAAAACTGGTTGATTGCTGTATTAGTTGCCCTGTTGCTGTTGTTTTATGTGAATTGCCAGGCAGATGGTTACCCGAAAAACATCCCTGTTTTCACAGGAGATATCAATGATCCTGAAGTTTATGTAGTAGATTATGAAGATGAATATCTTGTAGTGGAATACAATGGCGAGATATATTATTACCCGATTGAATGAGTATTTATTTTAAGAGCATAATATTATAGATTTTTTAAGAAGAAACGAAACAAGAAAAAAGCTGCAGCGATTTCTTGACAAAAAAAGGAGGATACTATGTTTAAGAAAGTAGTATTCATGATTGCAATTATGGCATTTGCACTTGTAGCCAGTGCATCTGTAGTAACAGTACATATTGAAGAAGGTAGTTACGAAGCTACTCAATTGAAGGTCGTTTTAGAAAAAACCGGAGATGATATTGTAGAGATTCGTAATGGAGAATGGGTAGGTGGAGAAACAGTAGTTTTTTCATTCCTTTTTGATGAATTTTATGGTACAACAAAAATTATTGTTCAAGGATCAAATTCTATGGATTCTGATACTTATGTAAATGACCAACCTATGACTTGGGGTGAAAATGATGCTTATATATATCTAACAAATGGGTCAATCCCATATGATCCAACATGGCAACAAGAAGATCCTGACTAAACAACTAACAGCCTGTCGGAAAAATCCGGCAGGCTTTATTGAGGTCAAATATGAAAAAAGGTAAATATATTTTTTCTTTTCTGATTCTTTTGCTGACAGTGAACATGCCTTCCCAGACGATAGATTTTGAAGTTAATGAACCGTTTATGACATCTTATAAAGTTCATTATGCAGATTGTTTAAGGTGTTATGAAGATATGGCAATATATCATGCTGGCTGGGGGATAGCAGTACTGGATACGGATGAAAATAATGAAATAATAGAATTATCAAGATTATATTGTGAGCCATTTGATTCAATCTGCCGTGACGGGAATTATCTATATCTATCTTATACAGATAATGATGATTATGAAATCGATAGTCCATTAATTATTAGAAAAATCGATATAACTGATCAGCAAAATCCTGAACTCGTTGATGAATTGGAATTAAACACACTGGCATATAGTAATAATATTCACATACTGGATAATTATTTATATGTTATGGTGTATGATCAGCAGGAATATTATAGAATAGATATTAATGATTTTTCACAATATGATATTCATTATTTGAATTCAACTAATACAGAGACATTTGGTAATTATATGCTGAGTTATAACGAAGAAGATCAGTTTATTGTATATCAAAGCATCGAAGACAGTCTGGAAATAATAGCAGATAATATTGATCTCTTTGGACCTCACCAGAATCAGACAATAAAAAACATTAAATGGCTTGCTGAAAACCATGTCTGCACAATTGCCACTAACAGTTTGATTCTCTGGGATATTTCTGATATTACTAACTGGCAGCAGACAGATTTTTTTACGATTCCGGAATATTCTGGAATTAACTGGAGTGGAGAGATCGTAATAAAAGATAGTTCAGTATATTTAAATACAATAGAAAACATATACCAGCTTGAATTAGATGAGGATTATCAAATAGGAAACGTGATTGTGCATGTCCCTGAGTGTGAAATAAGTGCATATACAATAGGGAATATTAATAATAAATTACTTATACCAAGTGGATTAGAAGGAATTGGTAAATTTAATATAGAGGATAATAATTTTATCTGGGAAGGTTTTTTCTATGATAATCCCTATTTATTTTCCCAGCATATAATAGGTGATGAGTATTTCTTAATGTCTGAGAGTTTTTATAATTATGAGGGTATAAAACATTATAACTTAAGTAATCCGGAAGAACCTGAATTACTTGATATTCTACTTCCATACGATAATTATATTTTTATGTATAACAGCAAAAACTTTTTTTTCATGCATGATTATGTGGAAAATGAAGTCTGGAATGTGTACCAGTATCAAGATAGTGAACTACAATTGTTAACTACTATCTCCTTGGATGAGTATAGTGATGTCTTTTTTAATATTTATACTGATGAATTTGATGAAGATACTTTTTATTTGATCAATTCTCAAACTGGTGAATTACTAAAATACCAGGTAAATAATGAAACAGCAGATATTGTCTTGGAGAGCACTTTTGCAGATCAGGAGATTGGATTCATAAGTAATGGTTACGGTTACTTTTTTAGAGAAACTGGAAATTCTTATGATCTGGTAACATATAACGGATTTTTTGATAATCAACCGGCAATTTTTAATGAATATCAGAATATCACCAATGGCATTTATGCGGAGATAGGATATATAGATAGTGATTATTTATATATCACTACCCTGGATAGTGAATGTGAGGTGTTCGGTTATGCAAATGGAGAATTGACGGGACAAAGCTATTTACTATCTACTTTTAATGCAAAACCTGATTTTTTCTATCATGATTATTTGATATGTCACGATTATAATATGCTGCATGTCTATCAAGTATCAGAAACCACATCTGGT
>JAVCDJ010000219.1 GCA_030765845.1 Candidatus Stygibacter australis | reverse complement strand
AAAAGTCTTTACGGTATGATACATTGAAACTCCCTTCATTGGCACTCCAGTTTCTTTATTCTGAGTACCATTTTGTATGTACCAGTTTAAAGTGCCAACTTTGTACCAGTTTTGAGTGCCATCGACAGTTGATCAACCTTGCCTTCCCTAAAGGTCTCCAAAAGGTTGGTTATAGGTTATCTGAAGATTGTTGGAGAACAGGAATTGGTTGCTCCATTGGTGGTTATAGTTTTCTTCCGATGTTGAGAGATATTGGCTGAGTGTGGAGGAGTTGAATGAAAGAATTTTTTATTTGACATATCAGGGGCGTCTGTGTTCTTTGACCACGTAGTTAGACTATATGGTCTAACTTAAAAGTCTAATGACTTGGGAGAATGAAAATGGATAATGAAAAGAAAGATGAAATTCTGACTGAAGAACGGATATTGACGGCAGCTATAGAAGAATTTATTCAGAAAGGATATGCGGGAACCAGAATGCAGGCGATTGCTGATCGGGCAAAAATCTCAAAATCTGCTCTACACTATTATTACCGTCATAAAGAACGGCTCTTCAGGCTTGTGCTGGATAAAACTGCTGGCAGGACTCTTAATAAGATCCACCTTGATATGTCTGGTCTGGAAGGATTTCGTGAGAAGTTTGAATATGGCTTCCGCTATTACTATCAGACGATATATAAGAATATCAAAGTGGTCAACTTTGTATTTATGGAGCTTAAGCGTAACCCTGCAATGATCAGTACCTTTCTGCAGGAAAGTGACATCCCTGACTGGATAGAAAGCTTAAATATCGAACTTGAGAAGGAATATCAAGCGGGACGGATACGCCAGATACGAGCTGAGCAATTGATCATAAATATTGTATCTTTATGTTTGTTTCCACATCTGAGCCAGGGAATTGCCTGCGAGATACTTAACATAGATGAAAAGACTCACAAAAAGATGCTTCGAGAACGGGAAGGACTTGTTCTGCAATTTATCAAAGACGCGCTTTATATCGAGGAGATATAATATGAGGAGAATTTACTTATTATTCTTTTTGCTGCTGCCTGTTATGCTGGCAGCAATTAACCTTACCCAGTGCCTGCAGGCTGCTGAGGATAATTATGCTGCAAGCCCTAATCAGGAGATATTTGAGCAGATACAGAATATTAATGCCAGGTCACTGCACAGTAAATGGTATCCCCAATTCAATCTTTCGGCAAATTATACCGGTAAAAGCGAGAGTACTGAGATCAATCTTGGTACACTTCCCTTTGAAGTAAGTTTTCCTGAGCAGGAAAAAACCAGTTATGAAATTGCCTTGAACCTGCAGCAGGTATTATATGATGGTGGGACAATCTCGCGTAATCTTAAGCTCTCTGATCTGCGCACGGAAAGCAGTATTCTGGAAGTGAAAGCAGGGATGCTGCAACGCAAGGCCCAGGTGACAAGTTTATATTATATGATGCTGCTGGCGCAAAGACAGCAAAAGATACTGGCATTGCACAAAGAGGATCTGGCAGGAGAGCTGAGGAAAGTGGAAGCAGGTATCAGTGCCGGAATCATTGATAAAACCAGCAGTCTGCTGATCCAGGATCAGCTTTGGCAACTGGCAGATGAGACCTTTAAAATCAATTACCTGTATGAGGAATGCCAGCAGAAGCTCAGTAAATTAACTGCTATCGAATTCACTCTCGAAGATAGTCTGGAGAATTATGACTCGGAGCTTTATATACCTACCGGAATCATTCGCCCTGAGCTGGAAATACTGGATAAGAAGCAGGAAATGGAACTGGCTCAGACGAGTCTGGCAGGCTCAGGAATACTCCCGCAGGTAAGCGCTTCTGCTGCTTATGCCTGGGGTAATCCGGGCTATGATATATTCTCTGATGAGGCGCATACATATTACCGCGTGGGCGTGTATTTTAACTGGCAGCTCTGGGACTGGCAAAGCAATCAGCGCAGCCGTAAACTTCACAGCCTGCGGGCAGAAGCTATAGAAAACAACCGCTCAGTTCAGCAGCAGGCTATTGAGTTGGCATTGATCGAAAAGGATAGTGAGATAGAAAGACTGCGTGAAACCCTTAAGATCCAATCTGAGCGCCGAGACCTGCTGACCCGGATAACAGCCAGTTATGAAGCTAAACTGGAGGAAGGTATCATCTCCTGTGATGATTACCTGCAGCAATTTAATAAACAAAAAGAAATTGAGCTGCAACAATCTGCTTCAGAGCTGGAGATTTCTTTTCAAAGGATATTAAAAATATTTATTATGGGGGGAGAGTTATGAAGAAATTAATATATGCACTATTGATCATTGCTGTAATCGTCCTGGCAGGATGCAGTAAGAAAAACTCTGAGGTAGCTTATGGCACAATTACTGCCACGGAATACCATCCAGCCAGTGAGGTTTCGGGCAAAATTATCAGCTTCCAGAAAGGTGAAGGTGATAAGGTGGAAGAGAATGAGATAATTGCCATTATTGACACTACGGATATTCAATTGCAGATCAATGAAATGGAAGCTGCCATTGAGCTGAAAAAGCTGATGACCAGAAATCGGGATAATGAACTTGCCATACTGGCGCAGGAGCAGGAAAACCTGGCAGTGGATATTGACCGCTTTACGAAGCTTACTGCTGCTGAAGCTGCCCCGGAAAAGAACCTTGATGACCTGAATGCTTCTGCAAAAGTTCTGAATCTTAAAGTGCAGTCAGCGCGTCTGGCGCACCTGAGCAGTGAGAAAGAGACAGAACTGGCGCAGATCAAGCTGCAGCAATTAGAGGCAAAAAAGACTAAATTCTTCCTCAAAAGTCCGATTAAAGGGACTTTATTGAATACCTATTTTTCAGCAGGAGAAATAGTCCCGGCAGGAAAACCGTATGCCAAAATAGCTGATTTGGAGATCATGACAGCTAAGGTGTATATTTCGGAAACCCAATTGCCTGAAATAACTCTGGGTAAAGAAGTAGTCTTGGGAATTGACACTCCTAATGGTGGAAGCTCTTATATTCTCAGCCATGTTACGAATATTGCCCATCAGGCAGAATTCACACCCAAGATCATTCAGACTAAGGAGCAACGCGTGAAACTTGTCTATGAAGTGGAAGTGGAATGTTATAACGAAAGGGGCGAACTTAAAATAGGGATGCCCGTAACAATGTTTCTGGATCTTCCTAATGAAAAATAGCGTTACTGCCTCCGGCATCAGCAAAAGCTATACCGAACAGCCGGCTCTGCATGAGATAGATTTTTCTGCACAGCCTGGTGAGATATTCGGCTTTATAGGAGCAGATGGGGCTGGTAAAACCACTCTATTTAAGATACTTACCACTCTGCTGAAAATGGATGCGGGAAAGGCAGAAGTCTGCGGATATGATGTGGAAAAAGATTTCAGGACTATCCGCAAGATAATAGGCTATATGCCGGGCACCTTTTCGCTTTATGGAGATCTATCTGTGGAAGAGAACCTGAGATTCTTTGCCCGGGTGTTTGAATCCACTCTGGAGGAGAACTTTGATCTTATCCGTGATATATATGTGCTGCTGGAGCCTTTTAAGAAGCGCAGGGCAGCAGATCTATCCGGCGGTATGAAGCAGAAGCTGGCACTTTGCTGTGCCCTGATCCATAAACCCGAAGTATTATTTCTGGATGAACCGACTACAGGAGTGGATCCCGTTTCGCGTCAGGAATTCTGGCAGAACCTGAAAACCGTTTCCGGTCAAGGGATCACAACTCTGGTTTCCACGCCCTATATGGATGAAGCAAGGCAATGTGACAGGATAGCCCTTATCCAATCCGGTAAAATATTACAGATAGATACACCTGAGAACATCGTAAATTCCTTTCCCAAAGGTCTGATCGTGCTTAAAACTACAGAGAATAAAAATATCGTTATGCATGAGCTGAGAAAGATAGCTGAAGCTGAAAGTGTGTTTTCCTTTGGGGAATCAATTCATATCACCTGTGAACCAGAGCGGAAGCAGGAATTGATCTCTATCATTACCAGTACTTCTAAGGGCACTATCAGCTTTGACGCGCAGGCTAAGCCTGATATCGAAGACTGTTTTTTATATTATATGCAGAGGGAAAATGGCAAATCTGATAATTGAGACGGAAAACCTGACCAAAAAGTTTGGAGAGTTCACAGCAGTAGATGCTATCACCTTTGATGTGTCAGAAGGCGAGATATTCGGCTTTCTGGGTGCTAATGGCGCAGGTAAAACCACTGCCATGAAAATGCTGTGCGGATTGCTCCTCCCCACTTCCGGTAAGGCATCAGTTGCCGGCTATGATGTGTATTCCCAAAGTGAAAAGATCAAGCTTAATATTGGCTATATGAGCCAGAAGTTCTCACTTTTTGCTGACCTTACCGTTTGGGAAAATATTGAATTCTATGCTGGTATTTATAAGATGAAACCAGCTCTAATAAAATCTCATGGGACAAAGCTGCTGCAGGAACTCGAGCTGGAAAAGCAGAAAAGACGGCTGATAGGTACGCTGCCTTTGGGCATCAGACAAAAGCTGGCTTTCTCCATTGCTATTATCCATGAGCCGCGTCTGGTATTTCTGGATGAGCCTACCGGAGGAGTTGATCCCATCACCCGCCGCAGGTTCTGGGAAATGATCTATGAAGCATCTTCCCGCGGGATCACCGTATTTGTGACAACGCATTATATGGATGAAGCAGAATACTGTGACCGCATCTCCATGATGGTGGACGGCAGCATAAAAGGGCTGGATACTCCGGCGAACCTGAAAACCCAATTCCAGTCAAAGAGCATGTATGATGTATTTCTTAAATTAGCCAGGAAATCAGTATGAAGCATTTAAAAATATTCGTCTGGAAAGAATTTCTCCATATCTGGCGTGATAAAAAGACCCTCATGATCATTATCCTGCTACCCATAATTGAAGTGTTGCTCTTTGGCTACGTGCTCACCAGCGAGATCAATAACGTGAATCTGGGCGTGAGAGACCTTGATAATACCACCTGGAGTCATGAGCTTATCCTTAAATTCCAAAGCTCTAATTATTTCAAGATCATCTCCCTGTATACTGCACCGGAAGTGGAACATGCCCTGCAAAGTAACCAGGTGAAGGCTGTGCTGGAGATCAAGCCGGACGCCGAAAGAAGATTGCAGTCCGGGGAAACGGGGATCATTCAGTTACTGCTTGATGCCTCAGACCCCAATATTGCCCGTACGATAGAAACCTATATTAAAAATATCACTTCTCCATACTTACAAAAAGATGCCCTGCAAACCTCTCAAATCAATATCATCCCTGTGATGTATTATAATCCTGAGCTTAAAAGCGTATTTAAAAGCGTACCTGGACTAATGGCTGTGGTGCTTATGCTCATCTGTGCCATGATGACTTCTGTATCGCTGGCTCGCGAGAAAGAAACCGGCAGTATGGATGTGCTGCTGATCTCACCTCTTAAGCCCTGGCATATTGTGATTGGCAAGATCATACCCTATATAGTTATTTCCTTTGTGAATATTCTTATGATAACCGGGCTTTCATATTTCGTGTTCGGAGTGCCTATCCGCGGTTCTATAATCCTCTTCTTCCTCTTTTCAGCACTATTTGTGATCTGTGCCCTCAGTTTTGGTCTGTTTATCTCCACCGTTGTAAAAACTCAACAGATAGCAATGATGATCTCCCTTGCCGGACTTATGCTGCCTACCACACTGCTGAGCGGTCTCATCTACCCTATCCGCAATATGCCTGGCTGGCTGCAAAGGCTTTCCGGCATCTTCCCCGCTCGCTGGTTTGTGGAAATCCTCTGCCATATTATGCTCAAAGACAGCCCTGTTCATTACTATCTGAAGCCGGCAGGGATAATTCTCCTGATCACACTTGTCCTGCTGATCATGTCAACCAAACGCTTTAAATTGCGCTATGATTAAGGAAGAAGTATGAGAACAATATTAATTATCATCCGCAAAGAATTCCGGCAGATATTCCGCAGCAAGCCTATGCTGATGGTTATCATTGCTATGCCCATCATCCAGCTGCTGATCCTTTCCAATGCTGCTGATTATGAGATCAAGAACCTAAGGCTGGCTATTGAGGATCATGATCATTCCAGCACCTCTTCTGAATTGATCTATGATTTTGCCTATAACCCCTGGTTTGATATAGTCGCCTTTAATAATGATCAGGAAGCCAACGACCAGCTTCTTGCCCGGAATAAGATCGAAGCCATTATTGCTATCCCTGATAATTTTGAGAAAAACATTAATAACGGTTATCCCGTTGACCTGCAGATCAGGCTTGATGCCATAGATGGAGCTACTGCGGAAGTTGCCTCTTCCTATATTATCTCTATAATCAATAAATGGAATAAGAACGGGAGTGATATCATCCGCAGCCGATTTCTCTATAACCCTGAGCTTAACTATAAAAACTTCATGGTGCCCGGTATTCTGGTGATGCTGGTTACGGTGATCGGCATTATCCTTACGGCTTTGAATATTGTGCGTGAAAAGGAAACCGGTACCCAGGAACAGATCAACGTGACCCCTATCCGCAAGCATGAATATATCCTGGGGAAACTGATCCCCATGATCATTATTGGGATGGCAGAATTCTCTATGGGACTGATAATAGCCCTCACGATCTTTCATGTGCCTTTATTGGGAAATGTATTACTGCTCTATTTATATCTGTTTTTCTATCTCATTGTGATGTGCGGAATCGGATTATTTATCTCCACCATCGCTGCCAGTCAGCAGCAGGCAGTATTTATTGCCTTCTTTGTGATGATGATCTTCCTCTTTCTCAGTGGACTTTTTGCACCTATTGATTCCATGCCGGACTGGGCAAAAGTACTCACGAAGTTTATTCCTCTCTCCTACTTCATCCGGGTGATGCGCTCTATTATGCTCAAAGGCTCTTCCCTGCCCTCACTGCAAAAAGAGCTGTTCACACTTATCATTATGGCTGTGATCATTCAGGTGATAGCTATATTCAATTATCAGAAAAGGTGAACTAATAATCACTTGATCACCATCACCTTTTGCTGACCAACAATGCTGCCATTGATCTTTATCCTTACTATATAAAGTGCCGATGCCACCTCTGTGCCATATTTATTACGGAAATCCCAATTGGTAGTGATTCCACTCTGATTATTGATCTCTATCCCGCATTCATAAACCTTCCGCCCACTAATATTATAAATGCACAATTCAGCGGATTTTATATATTCTCTACTTGTATTCTGCCACCAGATATTAAGCCCTGTCTCTCTTAAATCACTCACATAAGCCGGATTGGGATAAACTATCAGATCAGGATCATTATATGTTAGCTCATCTTCGATAGCATCTGATCCCCAGGGATTCCATTCATAAGCACCTATATCTATCTGATCTCCATATATCCGTACTCTACCTGTTGCATC
>JAVCDJ010000218.1 GCA_030765845.1 Candidatus Stygibacter australis | reverse complement strand
CGCTTACATCCACCACCCAACCAAGCCAAGACTTCTGAACCGTAATCGGGACAGGAGTTTTGGGCGACCAGTTTAAATTACCCTGCCTCTGCCGGATCCCAAAAGTCTTGCCCGAAATACGTTCAAAACTCTTGTTATCCTTACTCTAATACAATCCCCATTCTCATTAACACCAGATTTCAATCTGATGATCAAATATAAACAAAATGAGTGGTTTCACTCGTCTGTGTTAAATAACCTAATATTTAGATTAT
Organism: Candidatus Stygibacter australis; assembly: GCA_030765845.1. Classification (NCBI taxonomy): domain Bacteria; kingdom Pseudomonadati; phylum Candidatus Cloacimonadota; class Cloacimonadia (SeqCode); order Cloacimonadales (SeqCode); genus Candidatus Stygibacter; species Candidatus Stygibacter australis. Next base: position 8,914 of record JAVCDJ010000218.1, on the reverse strand, counting down.
ATTTTTTCGTTTAATTGTTCAAGCTGTTTTTCCAACTCCTTCACTTCATCTCTAAGTTCTTTTATACGGAATTCACGACCACTGAAAAGTTTATTCATTCTCTCTAGTTCCTCGTTTTTATCTTCCAGTGCTTTTGTTCTTTCACTCACCTTGTCTTCAAGATTCTTACGATATTTCTCCAGCTCCAGCTCAGAAGCTTTTCTTCTGGTTATATCCTGAATGGTTTGCAAAGCACAAATAATATTACCATTTTCATCTTTGACAGGAACTGCAGTACAATAATACCATCTATCAAGATAATAGCGGTCAATAAATACTTTCTCCAGCTCTAATGACTCGGAAAGAAGGCTTGATCTTTGCCATTTATCTTCAAAGTGCTTGCTGATAGTTTTATCATCTGCCTGATCAAGTACCAGGTCAGCCAGGAGCGGATGATATTCTTTATACATCGTTTTCCAATGATCTGTGCCCCCGATCATACTTTCAGATTTCATAGCAGTCAACATTTCCAGAGCTTTGTTCCAATGCGTAATTTTATGATCCTGATCTATCACAAAAGCTGGAATTGAAAAACCTTCAATTATATGATTGAGCTTGACTTCGTTCATCAGCAGTTCTCTTGTTTTCTCATCCACGCTGTCCATCAGGATCTTTTTTTCCTTTCGGAGCAGGTCTTCCGTCTTTTTGATACGTAATAATACATCTACCTGTGCTCCCAGTTCATAAGGATCTATGGGCTTGGTAAAGAATGCATCTGCCCCATGCTCCAGACCTCTTATTCTGCTGCGGGTATCTGTTTTGATCGCTGTCAGCATCAATACCGGTATATCCTTTGTTATAGGATCCATTTTCAATAATTTACAGGTCTCATAACCATCCAAACCCGGCATAATAATATCCAAAATAATGGTATCGGGGTTTTTCTTCCTGGCTATCTCAATACCTTCCTGACCGGACAGTGCCGTTAACACTTCACACTCCGGTTTCATTTGGTTCAATATTGCTTTGATAGCTACAAGATTATCCGGTTTATCATCTATCACCAATATTATAGGCATTCTCTCCTCCTCTATTTTTCTAATCGAGCCATTTCGATATTTTTTCCATTAATAATTTAGCATCAACTGGCTTAGCAAGATAATCATCGCAACCAGCTTCCAAAATTTCTTTCTTATCTTCTACACCAGCTCTTGCAGTTACAGCAATTACCGGTATTTTCCCGGTAGCCTCAGATTTTTTTAGTATCCCTAAAAGCTCAATCCCGCTCATCTTCGGCAGATTTATATCCAGCAGGATCAGATCCGGTATCTGAGTAACAGCTATTCTAAGACCGGTAATCCCATCAATCGCCTTGATTATTAGATACTTCTCTGGAATTATTGCCTGCAAAGTTAACATATTATCAGGATTATCTTCAATTATTAATATGTGCTGCCTTTCTGATGCTAAAGGATTTGCTTTGCTTAATTCGCTTAGTTTAATTCCTTCTTTCTCTTCACTACCTTTTTTCAGCATCACATTGATCTTATACATCAATCCATTCAGATCCACATCACCTTTTTGCACTAACTGCTGAATATTATTAGCACTTAGCCTTGCCAGGTCTGCTTTTCCCAAATCTTTGGCTGTGAGGACCAAAACCGGGAGATGCCGGGTCTCATCTTTGCTGCGAATATTTTCCAATACTTCAAAACCATCCATTTCAGGCATCATCAGATCAAGTATGATACCATCAGGTATTGTATGCTCCACAAATTCAAGGGCTTCTAATCCATTTTGTGCAACTGATATCTGATATCCCATTTTTTCAAGCACAATTTTCATCTGGATCACGACAGATTCATTATCCTCGACTAATAATAACCAGCCTTTGCTGGAAGAATTGATCACTTCATCTTCACCTTCATATTTGTTATATACTTTTCTTAAAGGGGCAACCTCAATATCTTCCCCACCTAACCATCGCAAAGGAATTGTTACGCTAAAGGTTGTTCCTTTACCCAGTTCACTCTTAACTTCAATATCCCCATGCAACAATTTTATCAGCTTTCCTGCAATTGCAAGACCAAGACCTGTACCTTCATATTGTCTGGAAGTGGAACCATCCAATTGACGGAACTCTTCAAATATGTGGGGCAATTTATCTCCATCTATGCCAATCCCTGTATCTTCTATTACTATCTGTAAATGATCTCCTTCCACTTCCGCAGAAATTTTTACATACCCTTCCTCAGTGAATTTCACTGCATTGCCGGCAATGTTTTGTAATACCTGATGCAGTCTAACTTCATCTGTTACCACTAAAGGAGATTCTTCTGGTAATTCCAGTTTTATTTCTATACCCTTTTTATCAGCCAATGGTTTCAAGATATCTCGTATATTTTCTAATACCGATGTAATATATAGCGGGTTCGGCATAATATCCATTTTTCCTGCTTCAATTTTGGAGAAATCAAGGAGATCATTGATCAAATGCAAAAGACTTCTGCCGTTCCGCTCTATTATCTCTAAAAAGTTCTGCTCCTCTTCATCTAATTTACCTTTGCTCCTTTGTATTAATATCTCTGAAAGTGCTAAAACAGAATTAAGAGGTGTACGCAATTCATGACTCATATTAGAAAGGAATTCACTCTTGAGTCTGGTTGCTTCCATAACCTGCTCTTGCTGCTTCTCGAGTTCTATATTCTGCTCCTGCAATTCCGAAGAACTCTGCTGCAATTCCTCTGTCTGCTGCTGCAATTCCTCTGATTGAGACTGAAGCTCTTCTGTTTGTGCTGCCAGTTTTTCGTTGCTCCGCTTCAAGTTATATGCCATAATCCGCGTTTTCTCTAAATGTAATATATTGGAATATGTCCTGTTAATGGTATTCCACGATTTGTCAAGTGAATTTATAAATTCATCACTGAATTCATATATGCTTGCCAGAGAAATTAATGCCACTACTTCGTCTCCCAAAAGTATTGGTATTGTTAATATTTCTCTGGGTTTTAGTTCTCCTGATACCGTGATATAGGAAAATTTAGTATCTTCTGGAATTTGCTTAAAATGAAATATTCTTTTTGCCTCAAGAGTAGTTCCAAACTCACCTACCATCTCAGAAGCAGTAAATGATTGCTTCAATAAATGGTTCGCCCCAATTGAATGCAAATGCTCAAATTTATTCTCTTCCTCATTTAAAATATAGAACGTTCCCATCACTGAATTACTAATTCCCATCAGCTCATTTAACAGCTTTGTGGAGAAATCCCTCTGAGTGGAATTACCAATTAAAGTATTGGAGATTTTTGTTATGTCATTCTGAATCCGAACCTGCGAATCTATTGATTCAGCCATTACGTTCACGGACTTAGCCAATACTCCTATCTCATCTTTGTTATTTATCTGGTTTCTTACTGTGTAATTACCCAGCTCAATCTGTTTTGCCATATTTTTTAGCTGTATTATGGGTTTGGTTATTGCCTTTCCAATGATTATACTCACTACAACGATCACAAAACTGAGGAGAACAAGTAATATAATAAATTCCTTCAAGAATTTATTTGCAGGCTGCATTAATTCCTGCATATCCTGCTTGCACACAAAACCCCAGCAAGTTTCAGGTATGTGGGTATATGCTGCCAGCACCATTTCACCCCGATAATCCTCTGTCTCAATTATCCCGGTTTCACCATTTACTGCCTTTATGGCAGGTGCTGCTTCAATTCTCAGTTTCAAAGGAGCATTTTCATACCAGCGCAATCTGTTCAATGCCAGCATATCTTTATTTACGATCAGAGTTTCTCCAGTTTTACCTAAACCAGTCCTCATCTGCAATAGATCAAATAAAGAATAATCAAGATTTACCCGCGCTGCCAAAATCCCAACTACATGCTTTCCCTTATGATTATGGCAAAATATGGGTATAGAAAATCCCATCGCATAGTCCCCTATATCATGAGAATAATAGATATCTTTTAAAAATAGCTCTTTTGTTTTTAATTGAGTTTTATAATATTCATCATCGGATTTATCTATCCCTTCCCGATGCTGTTTAGTGGAAACAATCACCTTGCCGGTAGCTGGATCCAGCACAAATAATTCCTCATAATCAGGAAAATTCTTACTGTATTTTTGTAAGGTATACCGTGCTTTGCCAATTATTTCTTCTTCCGCATTTGATGGTTCACTAAAATTAGAAATATTCTCAAGATCAATCAAGCCAAAACCTTGAGAAGTAATTATCAAATCACCCTTACGCTCTGTAATCCAGTTCTTAAGCTGATCTACCTTTAAATCTCTTATTGCTTCAAGGTTTTTATAATTTTCCTGCTTCGTTTCTCTGACTTGTTCAATATACAAATAATACACTGTAAAGATCATGGGAATGATTGATACAAGCAAAAACCAGAATGTTAGTCTGTTATTTATTTTTCTAAAAATACCTCTTTTTTCTTTCATCTTTTATTTCCTTAACCAGTTTTTTTATAGATCTTACTAAAAGGTGCTACCTTCTTCAGTTTCCTTTTATAATAATCTCCAACAATCTCTGCTTCTCCCAGCATCAGATAACCACCCTTATTAAGCGAATCATACAATCTCCGCTCAATTTTCTCTTGATAACTAGGATTATAATAGATCATCAGATTACGACAAAGTACCAGATCAAAATCACCAAAAATACTCTCTGCTGGAAACGCATTGCTATCACTTAATTGATCATGAAATGAGAAATTCACCATTTTCCTGATCCCTTGCTTTATCATATATTTATCCTCAATATGAGTGAAATACTTCTGAAGCAGACCAAATTTCACTTCCTTCAATAAATCCTTTTTATAAACACCCTCTCGAGCTTTTAATAAAGCTTCTCTATCTATATCTGTCGCGAATATCGCTGTCTCCAGGTGCTCTTTATTCAAATGCTCTGCCACAAGTATTGCCAAAGAATAGGCTTCCTCTCCTGTTGCACAACCAGCTGACCAGATCCGTAAAGGTTCATTCTTCTCCAGTTTCTTGATGATCATATATCCAAGTATTTTATTGATGATCTCAAAATCAAGAGGATTACGGAAAAAATGACTTACTTTGATGGTGACAGACTGCATTAATGATTCTAATTCTTCTTTGTGATCCTTTAGATAGTGATAATAACTCTCAAGATCACTGGTGCCCGTTGCTGCAAATCTCATCTTAATACGTCGAGCAAGCATATCATAGGAGCAGCCAGAAAAATCATAGTTACCTTCTTTATGTAACAAATGTAATATCCGACTTATCTTCCTTTGCATTTACACTCCAAATATTCACTCTTCTTTATCATATTTTTCCACATCGTCTTTCTATATTGTCAAGGAAAGAATTTATTTTTTACTTCGTAGTTACTTCTAATTGCGTTTACTAAGTCTTATTGAATAAAAAAAGGTCGGAATTGCTTCCGACCTGATTTATCTGGTGTCCCCGACGCGATTCGAACGCACGGCCTTTTGATCCGGAGTCAAACGCTCTATCCAACTGAGCTACGGGGACACTTATTATTATCGCTCAATTCACACTTTCTCTTCTTTAGGAATGTCAAAATTGAAGCCTGCCAGTAATTATTCAAGCTTTTTTTGTAACCACTCCCCATCCTGGTAGCATATATTACAAACTTTCCACCCAATCTAAACTGTTTTCCATCTCATTTATATGTTATCCGTTATAATTCTATACGGCTCTCCGCAGAAATTAGTGACAGACTTCAAAATTATCGCAAAGCCTATATTTGGTAATTTATCTTTCGCATAGTAAATACCCGGCGATTTATAATATCGCCATACACTCGTTTAATTCGTGTCTTTTCTATTTATTTCATTATATACTTTAGACCGTATGTTACACTTTACGCATTTTATCCCATCTTATATGCTTTTGATCATAAATATCTGAATTGTATTGATTTAACGATTTTCTCTGTCCCAATTATACTCCCTGTACCCTCCCTGTGGGTTCCCTGTGGGTTACAAGTGTATCAATAATCATCTTTACCATATTTAATATCATTATTATTTTCATATATTGCTGTAACGTTTCTACTGAATAAAAGCATTTTCAGCAATTTATTAATTTTATCATCATCATCCTTACTTAAAACATGATATGCATATGCACCCATATCCCACAATTTGTAAATGAAACCCCTTTTACTAATTTGGAGGTATTTAGATGACATTTGTTTTATTGTCTACTCACTAATTTCTGCGGTGAGACTTATATACTTCCGTTACTCTATTTCTTCTTACTCCATTCAATATAAGGTAAAATTTGAGAAAATAGAGGGAATTATTTTCTGGGATGATATAGTCTGTGCTCTTTGATGATGAATTTCTTATCTATATTGGAATATATCTGGGTAGTATTAATACTTACGTGTCCCAGGAGAATTTGCACAATGCGGAGATTGGCTCCTGCTTCCACCAGATGCGTGGCAAATGAATGCCTGATGGTGTGAGGACTCACCTTTTTGCTGATACCGGCAGCTAATGCCAACTTATCAATGATCTTCCAGGCGCCCATACGCGAGAGAGGCTTGCCAAACCGATTCAGAAAAAGGGTGTCATCCTGCTGCCATTTCAATAATGTGGGTCGATAATCCTGCAAATATTTTTTTACAAAAGCGAGTGATTTACCGGCAACTGGAATTACTCTCTGCTTACGTCCCTTGCCAAATACTCTAACTACTTCTTCATCCCAGTAAATATCATGAGTGGTGAGATTGATCGTTTCCGATATCCTGAGACCACTGGCATACATTAATTCCAGCATTGCTTTGCTGCGCCAGTGCAGTGGTGTATCCAGGGGAATAGAGTCCAGCAGCTTCAGCATTTCCCTGAGAGTGAGCACATCCGGGATCTTATGGTCATACCTGATGGCAGGTATATCAGTGATATTGAGCTTGAGCGGGACATCTTCTTCCATCATAAAAGTGAGTAATGATTTGAGAGCAGAACGCTTCCTTGCAACTGTACTGGCTGCCATACCGATTTCCTGAAGCGATGCCAGATAGCCTATCACTTCTTTAGAAGTAGTATCTTCCAATTTGCAATCGATGTAATAGATAAATTCCTGACAATCCTGAAAATAGGAATAAACAGAATTTTCTGCTAAACCCTGCTCTGCCTCGAGATAGAAGCGGTAGTTATTCAGCCAGGCTCTGTTATGATGCCTGTTATGGGAATCACTTTGTTTCATCTTCCTCGTCAATCACTTCAAATTCCGCGTCTTCGATCTTATCCTTTTTGGCTTTATCCACCTTTTTACTACTGCTTCTGAAGGCGATGTATAATATTATCGGGATAGTGATATACCAGTATCTAATGCCTGCCACAAACAAAAAACTGGCAAATCTAAGAATAAGTGACAAGATGATAATAATTATCAGCCAGAAAATTAACGTGTTCATTTTCATATTAGTACCTTCCTTTATTGATATCTGTTAATTCATTTCTAAATCTGGGAGAAAAAATTGATTGAGGATTCTCTTTCAGGAAATCAGTGATGTATTCCCGCTTCAAGCTGTCAGATTCGGTGTACTCCATAAGTTGAAGATCAGCATATTCTCCCAACAGGGGATTTTCAAAATCTTTCTGCCACCAGGCTATTGCCAGAGCATTATCAGAATCCTCTTCCCATTCAGCAGCCAGAAGCTGGATCTCATCATCACCAGAAAGCTCATCAATATCTGAGAGTATCACCAAAGCCTGCTCATTTTTGTATAAACCCCTCAATCGCCAGGCTTCAAAAAGCTGTTCATGGAATTCCTTAGGCAGACTGGAGATGATCTGGGTAAGGTATAAAGCCTGAGATGTCAATTTACTGTCAGGTAGATTAATAATAAGTTCTCCCAGCAGACTGTCAGCCAGGGCATCCTGCTGCATTAAAGCGATCTGCCAGGTGTAATACACACTCTTTTTATATATATCAGTCCCAGATTCCTCATCAATAAGTACTTTTGCAAGCTGTTTTCCAGCCACATCCAGGTCACCGGTTTTTATCCGATAATCAATTACCTTGAATTCTATTTCCTTGCGCTGCATCTCATTAAGAGAATATTCAGCAGCTTCATTGAAATAATCTATCACCATTTTTGATGGCTTATCTAATCTGATCGAAAGATCCGCCAAAAGTAAGCGAGCGAGTTTTGCTGACTGAGTCCGATAGCGATATTTACCCGTCTTCAATTTCTTATTATCATACACCAGCATCAATTCATCTTCTGCCAGTTGATATTTATGCTGCTTGATGTATATTTCTGCAATGGAAATCTGAACATTTGCCTTCAGATCAGGTTCGTCAACTATTTCTTCATACTGCATATATGCTTTGAGAGCCACTTCATAGTTACCCATTTTGTTCAACTCTTCAGCAAAATTAAGCAGCTTGTTCTCATCCAGCACCTGATACTGCTCCAGTGCCTCATCATATTGTTCCACATGGGCCAGACACAAAGCATAAGCTTCTGTCACTTCCATATTATCTGTCCCATCACGGAACTGTTTCACGCTTTCGATCACGTTTTTATCACGGTTCAATATACCTTCCAGATAGTTCATCACATAGTGCAGATATTGCTTATTACGCTCCAGATGCTTAAGATATTCTATTGCTGCCAGATTGTGTTCAGACTGACTTTGATAGCTGCGTGCCAGATCAAGCGTAAATAAATAATCGTCTTTTGTTACTTTCCTGGCCTCTTCCAGTACTTCAGAAGATTTTTCATATTGTCTGCTGCCACTATATATACGGGACATATCCAGATAGACATTCACGTTGTTTTTGTTATCAGCAAGATATTTATCTCCCAGTTTGAAGGCTTCTTTTGTTTCACCATCTCTGATCAGCAAAGGTATCTTGATCCTTAAATAGTTAAATGGCGGCATAAGATATTTCTTTTCTTCCA
>JAVCDJ010000217.1 GCA_030765845.1 Candidatus Stygibacter australis | reverse complement strand
AACAAGTGAGATAGAATTTATTGAGTTTGGGAGCGTAAATTTCTCCATTCTGGGAGAGGATATTGATAGCGAGATCAGTTATGTATGGCTGGTTAATGATATTGAAGCTGCCTTAGGTATGGATCTGTATTATGAATTTGATGTGGTAGGCAGTTATACAGTGGAAGCAGTTATTAGTGATGGTGAATATAGTGTTTTACAGCTATGGACAGTGGAAGTTACGGCAGATCCCGGCATGTATCCCCGTCCCTGGGACGTAGTAAATTATACTAATTCCACAGTTGCTTATTGCGACGTAACTATCGATGGAGCAGCAGCAGCAGCTGATGATGAAGTTGGAGCTTTTGTGGGAGATGAATGCAGGGGAGTGGGAACAATAGTAATTGATGAAGGGATTTCATTTAGTACTATGAATATTCAGGGTGAGACACCAGAAGAGATCGCCTTTGCAGTATGGGATGCTTCAGCAGATATTGTATATGTTAGTGAATATACAGTGATGAGCAATCCTGGGGGAGATATTGGTTATCCTCCCAATATGCTGCCCATAGAGATCATGACGAATTATCCTCCTGTGATATATTTACCGCAAGAGCTATCGATGCAGGAAGATACTGAGGAAGTATTTGATTTCTCATCTTATGTAAGTGATCCAGATGAGGACGATCTTACATTGAGTTGTGCTCATGAAGGGAATCTGGAGATAACAATAGAGGGATTTGATGTAACAATAACACCTGCAGCAAACTGGTGGGGTGAAGAAGAAGTAATATTCAGTGTAAACGATAATTTTGGCAGACAGGTAGCAGAAGACAGTGTAAATATAATCGTGAACAGCGTGAATGATCTTCCTTATCTGATCTCACCCATGAGTGTGGCATTCAATGAGGATAACAATTATTATTTCCAAATCTTTGCTGGAGATTTAGAAAGCAGCGAAGTAGGAATATCAGTAACTGGCGGGATCAATCTTTCTGTTCAGGAAAATTCAGCAGGTGTGATTGTATTAACAAATGAGACAGAAAACTGGTTTGGTGAAGACATTTTGACAGTGGAATTAACAGATACCGATGGAGGGATCACAGAAGCTATTATACCCGTAACAGTGAATAATGTGAATGACAGCCCTCAAGGCAATTCAATCTATCTGGAAATAAATGAAAATGAAAGTGTAAGCTTAGATTTAAATGATTATTACACTGATCCTGATGGAGATGAATTATTATTTGTTATAGAGGGCACATATGGCGTAGAAGCTGAACTTACTGGCAGTGTTCTGGAAGTTACACCTATCGGGGGTAATAGCGCATACTTTGTATCATATACAATTGAGGATCCAAGTGGAGAAAATATCACTAGATTTTTAAATTTAGAAATTTACATAGTAAATGAGCCACCAGTAATCTATATAAATAGTAATTATGAGCTTAATGAGGATGATACACTTGAAGTTCAAATTTATGCTATAGACGATGCGACACCAATTCAGTATATGACATTTGCAATTGTGAGTCAGCCTGTTCATGGGACAGCAGAAATTACAGATAATAACTGGGTAAATTATATCCCGGAAGCTAATTATTTTGGCTTAGACACCCTTGCAGTAGCAGCCATGGATGCTGATAGCGCTTGGTCAGAATATGTTTATTGCAATATTATCATTGATCCAGTAAATGATCAACCTGAAGTTGAGAATGCTTTATTGGTATTGATTGAAACTGATTTATTAGAATATGATTTTATTGGGGACATCAGTGATTTGGAAACACCAGTTGAGGATTTAGAATTTCTACCCGCTCAGACATCAGGAAGTGACTATGTAAGTATATGGGGAGTACCCTATACTGTTTCAGGGACAACACTAACCTATACAATGCCAGGAGATCAAGATTCTGATTACATTTTTTATAGAATAGTAGACGAAGAGTATTTTTCAAGTAGAGTAGGAATAATCTCTGTTTTCAGGGATGGATTTGAACCTTCGGGAGTAAGGATTGCCCCGATAGCTTTTAATGGAGCATTTGATCTGGATTTTGGTGGATCAGTGATCGTTGATTTTTCCGGAGTAGATATTACGGAACCAATTGAGCAGCTTGAGATGGAGATAACATCAGATCTGCAATATGGTGTTTTAGAAGATTTTGCATTTTTCGAATTTGAAAATCCCGTTACAACATATCTGGGAAGCTATACTCCAACGGTTAATGAGAATGCTATAGAAGTAATAGATTTCAGAGTTTGGAACGATGATGGCGAAGGTTTTGGGACAATTACGATCAATATCACAGCAATTGAAGTGGCACCTGAAATAGAAGAAATAGCTGATTTTGAGCTTCTTGAAGACACTTTAGGTTCTTTTTTGGTAAATTATACTAATCTTGATGAAGCAATGAATCTTGATTTCTGGACAATCAATAGCACTCCTGATATTAATTCAATGTTAAGTTTTGGTGAATTGACAGATACTACAATTGAAGTATTAGTTAATCCTGAAGCGAACTATTTCGGTACAGCCTATGTGACAATAACCTGCACAGATGGAAGCGGATTGAGTGACAATCAGGGATTTATATTAACTGTAATAAATGATAATGATGAACCAGTGATCAATTTACCAGATGAATTAAGCTTGGCAGAGGATGACGAACTGCAGGTTTCATTTTGGGGATATGTGAGTGACATTGATCCTGATAGCTTGAGTTTATCAGTATCTATAGCAGAAAATCTGACAATTGAGATTGAAGGAATGCTGGTCACTTTTATCCCGGAAGCGAACTGGAATGGTATGGAAACGGTGATATTTACAGTAAATGATAACCAGGGAAGGGCTGTTGCCAGTGATGATGTAAATGTGATAGTAACAGCAGTGAATGATGATCCTCAAATTGATCTGCCAGCATCCTTTGAACTTTTGGAGGATACACCTGAGGTATTTGATTTCACGCCTTATCTTACTGATATAGATGGTGATATACTGGAAATAATTCCTTTTGATGATCAATATATCATGATTACTATTAATGAATATGATGTAACACTCACGCCAATTGCAAACTGGTCAGGGAGCACAAGTCTGGCATTTCTGGTGACAGATAATATGGGTGGAGAGTCGGCATTTGGAGCTATAGAGATTACTGTGACTGCAGTGAATGATGCACCAGAGATAGCTTTACCAGATGTTATAGAAATTGCAGAAGATAGTAGCGAGATGATAGATTTCAGTGATTATGTTTCTGATCTGGAAAGTGATAATCTTACTCTTTCCGTAACTGGAAATGTAGAAGTGGGGGTAGAGATAGACGCATTGGAAGTTACCTTTACACCCAATGCAAACTATTTTGGAACTGAGATATTAACATTTTCAGTTGATGATAACCAGGGAAGATTGCTGGCATCAGATATGGTGACTTTAGATATTACAGCAGTAAATGATGCACCGGTTATCGAGTCATTTGAACCTGCTGAGCAAAATATCTCCGGAGAATTGAATGACGAGATAGCATTCAGCGTTACAGCAACTGATATTGACAGTGAATTAGAATATCAATGGTTTATTGATGATATTGATCAGAATATCGCCGAAGATAATCTTACAATGGTCTTTGATGAACCTGGAGTATTTATAGTTCGAGTAGATGTAAGTGATGGTGAAGATAGTGCATTTGTGGTTTGGCAGGTGACTATTGCCCAGCCTGAGAATTATAATCGTCCCTGGGTACCTGTGATCTACACAAATTCTACTGTAGCATATTGCGAAGTATTGATCAATGGTGAAGCAGGAGCAATAGATGATGAAGTGGGAGCATTTGTAAATTATGAATGCCGCGGAGTTGGTGAAGTATTTATTGATGGTGAATATAGCTATGCAACAATGAACATCCAGGGTAATTCACCGGAACTGGTAAATTTTGCCATATATGACGCCTCAGCAGATGAAGTGCTGGTAAGTGAATTTACGGTGATGAGTAATCCGGGTGGGGATATTGGTTATCCTCCTGATTATCTGCCGGTCTATATTGGTGAATTACCACAGGAAGATTATGCCCGCCCATGGGTACCTGTGATTTATACAAATTCTACTGTCGCATATTGCGAAGTATTGATTGAAGGTGAACCTGCTGATCTGGCTGATGAGGTAGGTGCTTTTGTAAATCTCGAATGCCGGGGTGTTGGAGATGTATTTATTGATGGTGAATATAGCTATGCAACAATGAACATTCAGGGTAATGTAGCAGAACTGGTTAATTTTGCCATATATGATGCCTCAGCAGATGAGGTGCTGTTAAGTGAATTTACTGCTATGAGCAATCCAGGTGGGGATATTGGCTATCCTCCTGATTATCTGCCTGTTTATATAGGAGAAACACCTCCAGGAGATTATGCACGACCATGGGTACCTGTGATCTATACTAATTCTACAGTGGCCTATTGCGAAGTGATGATCAATGGTGGGGCAGCAGCAGATGATGATGAACTGGGAGCATTTGTAAATTATGAATGTCGCGGTGTTGGAAATGTATTTATTGATGGTGAAAATAGCTATGCAACAATGAATGTACAAGGTAATGCAGCTGAGCTATTGAATTTTGCCGTATATGATGCATCAGCCGATGAGGTGATAGTAAGTGAATTTACTGCGATGAGTAATCCTGGGGGAGATATTGGTTATCCTCCTGATCTTCTAGTGATAGAAGTAATAAACAATCATAACCCGGAGATAGATTTACCGGAATTGATAGAAATGAGTGAAGATACAGAACTGACAGTTGATTTCAGTGAATATATCACAGATGTGGATGAAGATGAACTTACTCTAAGCACAGATTATACTGGTTTCCTGGATATATCAATAACAGGTTTATCAGTGACAGTGACACCTCAGGCAAACTGGAACGGACAAGCTTCAGTAACATTTACAGTCAGTGATAATCAGGATAGAGCAATCGCTGAGGACACAGTAATATTCCAGGTAAATCCGGTTAATGACCTGCCGTTCCTGGTCTCACCACTTGAAATCACGTTCAATGAAGATCTATCAAGTGTATTTTCTTTAACGACTGGAGATGTTGATAATGACCAGGTGAGCGCAGAACTTACTGTTGGAGATGAGCTTAGTTTGTCATTATTGGCAAATAATATTTATAGATTAAGTAGTTCCTCAGGAAACTGGAATGGCGCAACCACACTTTGGGTGAATTTGAATGATAATGCAGGGGGCGAGGTTGATGTGGAAGTTCCGGTAACAGTTATTCCGGTAAATGATCCACCCACCGGAGAATATTCAATCAATCTGGAAACAGGATTGAATCAGGCAGTGACAATTGATCTGAATGATTATTACACTGATCCTGAAGGAGATTTACTTTCATATTCACTGGAAAATAACTATATCTATCACATGTCATACGAAATATCAGGTAGTGAATTAACCTTAACCCCAGTGACCGGATTTACCGGAAATGCAATAGGAAGATTTAGAGCAGAAGATCCAGCGGGATTATTTACTGTATCGGCTATTACTTTGCTGGTGACACCAGTTAATTCTCCTCCTGTGGTAATCAATAATTCTGCAGCTTATTCATTATTGGAAGATGAATCGAAAAGCGTGGAATTGCTGGTGATTGATGATAATGATCCATTTGCAGATCTAACCTTTGAAATAGCAAATCCTGCCATGCATGGCAACGTGGTTATAGAAGATGAATATCTGATCTATACACCGGAAGCAAATTATTTTGGAAATGATCAGGTGGAAATAGTGGTACATGATACTGATGGCGGTATTTCAGAACCGGCAGTATTTAATTATATGGTCGACCCTGTAAATGATCGTCCTGTAAGTTTGAATCAAGAATTCATGATCACTGGTAATACGCTGGATTATGATCTTACAGCTGATATTTCTGATGTGGAAACAGCAGACGAATTACTGGCATTTGAGTCAATAGTTACAGGTAGTGGAAATGAGCTTTTGAGTGTTTTTGATGTAGAATATACACTTACTGACTGGAATTTGCATTATGAAATGCCAGTGGGCAGAGATGTGGATTTCATCTGTTACACTATAAGTGATGAAGAAGGCTACGTCTCCAGAGTTTACAACATCAGGATATACAGGGAAGGTTCTCAGGGTCTCGCAACCCGAACCGAACCTATGGCAATAAATGGAAATGTCTGGTTAGATTACGGTATGAGTATGGAGATTGATTTCAATGGTCTGGATTTAACAGAACCTTTGGAACAATTAAATATGGAAATTACAACCCAGCCGCAATATGGAGTATTAAGTGATTTTGGTTTCTTTGAATTTAATGAACCTCTCACGACCTATCTGGGAACTTATCAAGCAATAGTGAATGAAGATATCACAGATGAAATAGGTTTCAGGGTTTGGGGAGATGACGGAGAAGCATTTGGTACAATAACCATCCATATAACAGCGGTTAGCATAGCTCCGGAAATAGATATGATCGCTGATTATGAAACTATGGAAGAGACAAGTGGAAGTATGCTGATCAATTATACTAATCCTGATGAGGTTGCCAGCCTTGATCTCTGGACTTTCGTAAGTATTCCAAATATTGATGAGATGCTGAGTTTTGGAGATATAACAGACACAACTCTGGAACTGGGCGTAAATCCATCCCTGGATTATTTTGGAACTTCACTGGTTGTGATCACATGTACTGATGGTGATGGCTTAACCGATAGCGAAGGCTTTTATCTGACAATAATCAACGATAATGATGCTCCTGAAATTGATCTTCCAGAGGTTATCAGTTTTAATGAAGATGAAATTTATCAGGCATATTTTGGCATATATGTGCAAGATGTAGATTTTGATGACTTGAGCTTAAGTTCAGATTTGGCAGATAATATTCAAATAGATATCACTGATTTTATCGTTACTTTTACTCCCAATGAAGATTGGTTTGGCAGTGAAGTGGTAACATTTACTATTGATGATAATCAGGGAAGAGCGGTAGCCAGTGATGATGTTACCATTCAGGTTATGCCAGTGAATGATGATCCTGAAATGAATTTACCTGTAGCGATCGACATGATAGAAGATATACCGGAAATCATAGATTTCAGTCAATATGTGTATGATGCAGATGGGGATGTTGTAGAAATAATTCCGTTTGCCAATAGTAATATCATCATAGAAATAGATGGTTATCAAGTAACTTTAACACCTGCAGCAAATTGGAATGGTACCACAGATATAGCCTTTTTAGCTGATGACAATCAAGGTGGTCAGTCTGCTTTTGGGGCAACACAGGTTATTGTAGCAGCAGTTAATGACTCTCCAGTAATGGATTTACCTGCAAGTGTTATGCTTGATGAGGATAGCAGCACGAGTATTGATCTATCTGATTATATATCAGATGTTGAAGATGACGATCTGACCTTATCCGTGAGTGGAAATACAGAAATAGCTGCTGAGATCGAAGGATTAGCAGTGACATTTATTCCTGCGGCAGATTTCGCCGGCAGCGAATTAATGTCTTTTACTGTTGATGATAATCAAGGCCGTCTGGTGACATCGGATGATATGGAAGTAATAGTTACACCAGTAAATGATGAGCCTGTGATAATCGGATATGAACCTGTAGATCAGGATATTGTGATCGATATGGAAACTGAGATCAGCTTTAGTGTTATCGCTTCTGATATTGATAGTGAATTGGAATATCAATGGTTCCTGGATGGTTATGATCAGAATAATCTCTCATCAGAACTTGCTATTAATTTCAGTCTTCCGGGAATTTATACTGTTAGTGTAGAAATAAGTGATGAAGAGTATACGGAATCTGTGATCTGGCAGGTAACCTTCACTCAACCTGGTGACTATCCAAGACCGTGGATACCGGTTATTTATACAAATTCCACTGTGGCTTATTGCGAAGTATTGATCGCGGAAGAGGTAGCAGCAGAAGGAGATGAAGTTGGGGCATTTGTTAATTTTGAATGCCGTGGCGTTGGAGTAGTATTTATAGATGGTGACCACAGCTATGCAACGATGAACATTCAGGGTAACTCATCTGAACTGGTCAATTTTGCAGTATATGATGCCTCCGCAGATGAAGTGCTGGTAAGTGAATTTACCACTATGAGTAATCCGGGTGGTGATATTGGTTATCCACCTGATTATCTGCCGGTTTATATAGGAGAAATACCACAAGAGAATTATGCCCGTCCGTGGGTACCTGTGATTTACACAAATTCTACAGTTGCATATTGCGAAGTGCTGATTGAAGGGGAACCTGCTGATCTGGCTGATGAAGTAGGAGCATTTGTAGATTATGAATGTCGTGGTGTTGGTCAAATCGTTATTGAAAGGGAGACCAGCTACACAACAATGAATATTCAGGGGGTGATGGCAGAGTTGGTCAATTTTGCAGTATATGATGCTTCCGCAGATGAAGTGCTGGTAAGTGAATTTACCACAATGAGTAATCCTGGAGGAGATATAGGTTATCCACCTGATTATCTGCCGGTTTATATAGGAGAAATACCACAAGAGAATTATGCCCGTCCGTGGGTACCTGTGATTTACACAAATTCTACAGTTGCATATTGCGAAGTGCTGATTGAAGGGGAACCTGCTGATCTGGCTGATGAAATAGGAGCATTTGTAGATTATGAATGTCGTGGTGTTGGTCAAATCGTTATTGAAAGGGAAACCAGCTACACAACAATGAATATTCAGGGGGTGATGGCAGAGTTGGTAAATTTTGCAGTATATGATGCCTCCGCAGATGAAGTGCTGGTAAGTGAATTTACCACTATGAGTAATCCTGGTGGTGACATTGGTTATCCACCGAATTATCTTCCAGTATATATTGGTGGCGGAGTTCAAGGTGATTATGCCCGTCCGTGGGTACCTGTGATCTATACTAATTCTACAGTAGCTTATTGTGAAGTTATGATCAATGATGTTGCAGCAGCAGATGGAGATGAAGTTGGAGCATTTGTGGATTATGAATGCCGTGGAGTTGGTTCTGTAGTAGTTGATATTGAATCAAGTTATGCAACTCTTAATATCCAGGGTGAAATGCCTGAATTGATAAATTTTGCAGTATATGATGCTTCAGCAGACGAGGTACTGGTAAGTGAATTTACTGTGATGAGTAATCCTGGAGGTGATGTTGGTTATCCACCAAATTTCCTGCCTGTTTATATTGGTGGTGGAGTTCAGGGTGACTATGTCCGTCCATGGGTACCTGTGATCTATACAAATTCTACAGTGGCATATTGTGAAGTCATGATCAATGATGAAGCAGCAGCCGATGGTGATGAAGTGGGAGCATTTGTAGATTATGAATGCCGTGGAGTTGGTTCTGTAGTAGTTGATATAGAAACTAGTTATGCAACTTTAAACATCCAGGGTGAAATGCCTGAATTGATAAACTTTGCAGTATACGACGCATCAGCAGATGAAGTACTTATCAGTGAATTTACTGTTATGAGTAATCCTGGTGGTGATGTTGGTTATCCGCCGAATTTCCTGCCGGTTTATATTGGTGGTGGAGTTCAGGGTGACTATGCCCGTCCATGGGTACCTGTGATCTATACAAATTCTACTGTGGCTTATTGTGAAGTCATGATCAATGATGTTGCAGCTGCTGATGGAGATGAAGTAGGAGCATTTGTAGATTATGAATGCCGTGGAGTTGGTTCTGTAGTAGTTGATATAGAATCAAGTTATGCAACTCTTAATATCCAGGGTGAAATGCCTGAACTGATAAATTTTGCAGTATATGATGCTTCCGCAGATGAAGTGCTTATCAGTGAATTTACTATGATGAGTAATCCTGGTGGAGATATTGGTTATCCTCCTGATTTCCTGCCGGTTTATATTGGTGGCGGAGTTCAGGGTGACTATGCCCGTCCATGGGTACCTGTTATCTATACAAATTCTACTGTGGCATATTGTGAAGTTATGATCAATGATGTGGCAGCAGCAGATGATGATGAAGTAGGAGCATTTGTAGATTATGAATGCCGTGGTGTTGGCTCTGTGGTCGTTGATATTGAAACTAGTTATGCAACTTTAAACATCCAGGGTGAAATGCCTGAATTGATAAATTTTGCAGTATACGATGCTTCCGCAGATGAAGTGCTTATCAGTGAATTTACTGTGATGAGTAATCCTGGTGGAGATATTGGTTATCCTCCTGATTTCCTGCCGGTTTATATTGGTGGTGGAGTTCAGGGTGACTATGCCCGTCCATGGGTACCTGTTATTTACACTAATTCTACCGTAGCATATTGTGAAGTTATGATCAATGATGTGGCAGCAGCAGATGGTGATGAAGTAGGAGCATTTGTAGATTATGAATGCCGTGGAGTTGGCTCTGTGGTCGTTGATATTGAAAATAGTTATGCAACTTTAAACATCCAGGGTGAAATGCCTGAATTGATAAATTTTGCAGTATACGACGCTTCCGCAGATGAAGTGCTTATCAGTGAATTTACTGTGATGAGTAATCCTGGTGGTGACATTGGTTATCCGCCGAATTTCCTGCCAGTTTATATCGGTGGTGGAG
>JAVCDJ010000216.1 GCA_030765845.1 Candidatus Stygibacter australis | reverse complement strand
AGATTTTGATTTAGGACTTGATTACAGCTATATTCCTGAGAAAGAAGCAGATAAGGGTAAGAAGATTGCCATTATTGGTGCTGGACCTTCCGGATTAACCTGTGGATATTATCTGACTAATAAAGGTTATGAAGTGAAGTGCTTTGAAGCATCTCCTCAGGCTGGTGGCTGGTTAAGATATGGTATTCCAGAATATCGTCTTCCTAAAGAGATATTAGATAAAGAAATAGAGATCATGTGTGCAAACGGCATGCAGATCGAGTATAATACTTTTATCGGTAAAGATGTCACTGTCGCTGAGCTTTCTAAAGATTATGATGCTGTATATATGGCATTAGGTGCGCAGAATGCTGTGCCTATGCGGACTAAAGGCAGTGATCTGAAAGGAGTTCTGCTGGGAGTAGATTACCTTAAGGACTTTGCTCTGGGAAAAGACATCGATCTTGGTAAAAAGGTGGCAATTGTAGGTGGTGGAAACACAGCTATAGATTGCGCCCGTACTGCAGTACGTCAGGGATCAGATGTTACATTGATCTATCGTCGTACACGTAAGGAGATGCCGGCAGAAGCTTATGAAGTGGATGCAGCGGAAGAAGAAGGAGTAAAATTCCACTTCCTTACCAACCCTGCAGAAATGTTTGGCGTAGATGGCAGATTGAAGACCGTAAAAATGGAGATTATGGAACTGGGTGAACCAGATGACAGTGGTCGTCGTCGTCCCAAGCCAACTGGAAAATTCTTTGATAAAGATTATGATACAGTGATAGCTGCTATCAGCCAGAGTCCTGAAGTTGGTTTCCTGGCGGAAGAGAAAAACCAGTTAGGTGGCAAGGAATGGGGATTATCTCGATGGATGACAGCAGAAAGCGATGAAGCTACAATGTACTGGTCAGAAAATGTTTTTGCTGGTGGTGATTTCAGACGTGGAGCAGCTACGGCAATTGAAGCAATTGCTGATGGCAGACAGGCATCTGAGAGCATTCATCATTATCTCCAGGGTGAGATGATGCGCGGATTGAAGCGTTTTGACAGCAAGAAAGAGAAAAAGCTGGCTGATATTGATCCAAAACATTTTGAACAATACGAAAAGGTTGAACGCATCAAGATGCCGGAGCTGGAAGCTGAATATAGAAGAACTAATCTTGAAGAAGTGGAATATGATTGCGATCATGAACAGGCAATTGCTGAAGCAAGCCGTTGTATTGAATGCGGCTGTCATGTGAATGAAACCTGCTCTTTGCGAAAATATGCCACAGAATATGATATTGATGCCGATACTTATGCCGGTGCAAAAAATAAACATCCGATTGATCATTCACATCCCTTTATTCTGCGTGATGCAAACCGCTGCGTTAAGTGCGGACGCTGTGTGAGAATTTGTGCTGAAGTTCAGGGTGCTGGAGTGCTCGGTTATATCTGGCGTGGGTTCCAGAGTTATGTAGCCCCGGAATTTGGTGAAAGTCTGAATCTAACCGGATGCGAGGAATGCGGAAAATGTATTGCAGTATGCCCGGTTGGTGCTTTGATGCCAAAGAATGTACACTATAAGCTTAATCCCCATGTCCCAGAAAAGCAGGTGGAGCAAAGCTGCGGTCAGTGCGGAACAGGTTGCGAAGTGCAAATCAATCTTACAGGAAATAGAGTGACAACAATTCAGGCAGCAGACGATGCCTGGAATGGTAGAAATCTTTGTTTCAAGGGTCGGTTTGGCTGGCAGGTAACTGATGATGAAGCGAGGATCAAGGGTGCTTATATAAATCACAATAATGAGTGGCAAAGTGTGTGCAGCTGCAATATCCCGGAATTGATCAAGGGAAAATTGAAAACAGCTAAAGCCTCTAAAATATTCGTTCATCCTTCTACTACACTGGAAGAATTGGAGATGCTCAAGGAAGTTGCTGTCAGTATGAAAGCTGGATTGCATAGCCTTACATTGGCTCCAGATATCAGTGACTGTATGCCAGTAGATGATCTGGCAAGTCTTGATGCAATTGAAAAGGCAGAAGCCTATTATGTTGTTGGAGAGATCAGCCAGACCCTAAGAACAATATTAAGACTAAAGCAGCGTGAAGGTAAAAAGCTCTGGCTGATAAACGATAAAGACAACAAGTTCAATGAATTCGCAGACATGTATGTGAATTATGATCCTCAAACAGCCATGGAACATACTCTGGAATGTTATACAACAACTCCTAAATGCAAACCTCAATGTATAGATTTCCCGGAAAACACTTTGTTTATTTATAATCGTGATAATGTATCTGGAAAAGTAAGCAAAATGATCTGGAAACTGGCTTCCACTGTTTTGAATGATGTCAAAGGCAAGGTTTATGTGACAAGTAAGTTCTGTAATTCCCTGGGAATTCAGGCAGCAGGCATCACCAGAGCCGAAGTGGAAGAAGGTGATTTTGTGCTTTTATATGGCGAAGATCCTACCGAAGCTATCTATAAAAAAGCTGCTGGCGTTGTATGCGTTCATACTCATCTTGATGGCGTTTTTGCTGATGCATTACTTCCAAAACCAACTGTTCAGGAGATCAATGGTACTGCCATTGGAGATGGTCACAGAACACTTATTTTCCGTAATCCCCGGCAGTCAGGTAATTTCCAGAAACTGATCAACGTTTTTGCTGATGCTGATTTGATTGCCCCGGAACACGATGCGGAATTCTTCAATAATAACATCAAGTTAGAGCAAGGCTCTGTCTCCGATAAATCACTGGCTGAATTACTTGCTGAGGAATCTTGTAAGTGTTGTGAGCATAAGCCTTATACACCAGGCATACATGAAAAGAGACTTGAGATACTAAAACAAGTTTAATGAAGAAATAAAAAAGGGGTGAATGGAGTGAACTTCATTCACCCTAATTATTTTAAGATGACAGCATCAGAATTAATGAATATATAATATTGAAGTATTCCTTTTGATATCAATAGTAACGAAGCTGTAAAACATTCCAAAATTTTCCACATAAGCTTCATCACTAACTTTAATCCATTCCTTATCTGCAATTTTTACGCTTAAGGTCAATTCATCTGAAAATCTGCAATTCTTAATAAAGTTTGGTGGTAAAACATAAAAAGCAAGATTAGGATAATTCTGGTCACTCTGTAATCTGATCAATTCATATGTATTTCCATCCTGATAGGCGAACATTCTTAATGGTAATACTTTATCAAGAGGGGCTTCCAGGGATAATGACCATAATATCCCATTGGGAAACTCGCGACTGTGAAGGGCTACATTCATTTCAAGGGTTTCATCTTCAGTGCTGAACAATGTGGGAATTTCAGAACTGTCATAAACCAGGGGTCGCTCATTTCCACGGTTTTTTTCTGGAACTACTGTAAAGGGTGGATGAGCACAACCAGCAAATAATACAACGATTAATAATAAGCTTAACCATTTCATAATAACCTCCAACAAAATTAAGAAATATATCTGTATCCTGTCAATTAATAAACATTTAAATCCAATTTATCTTGACTCTTTTTTTGAACATAAATATTAATACAATATAAAGGGGTTTAGCTATGTCCAAAGTAATTATTGAGAATAACATGAAAGGCAAACTGTCAGTAAAAAACTCTCCCTCAGGCATTTGTTTCAGAATTGAAATCTAGGCAAAACATAAAAATTTAAGGAGTTGGCATGGATTATACATTACTGCGAATCGAAATGGAAAGGAAATTTACAGAAGAAATTAAAAAGAACCTGCACGTAGAAATGATCAACGACCTATTAAAGGCTGCTCAGGTTGATAAGAGAGAGTCACTCACTAATATGTTCAATGGAATTTATTTCAAAGTTGCTGAAGATTTTTGCCAGGATGTATGGGAAATATGTCAGGAAGCCCGGAAGCGTACCGGTTATAATTCCCAGATAGAGTTTTATGTGATGAACTCACCTGAATATAATGCTTTTTGTATTGAATCAGATGGTCCAGAGCATCCACATATTATTGCCATTAATTCTGCTATTATAAAGAATTTTACAAAGGAAGAGCTGCTTTTTATTGTCGGTCATGAAATTGGTCACTTGTGGACCGGGAATCGCTCAATACAGGAAGTTATTCAATTTATTTTCAATGAAAATAAGAGTATCCCTATTTATTATCATAATCGCATAATGTATTGGCAAAGGCTTTCAGAACTTAGTGCTGATCGTTTTGGATTGCTTGCCTGCAGGGATCTTGAGCCTGCAGTTAGCAGTTTTTTTAAACTTACATCAGGTTTGGACTGGCATGAATTAGGGATTGATATCAAATCTTATATCAAGAAAAATGATGAACTACTTAAAGAATTAAAAGGTGAGCAGGCATTTGATCAAAGTACCCATCCAATTAATCCTGTTAGAGTAAAAGCTTTGCAGCTGTTTTCCAAGTCAAAGATGTTTGCTGACAGCACTGCTGGAAAGGCTATAAAGCTGAATAAAACTCTGGAGAAAAATATTGTGAAGCTAGTCTCAGAACACTCTGCTCTGGCAGAAGGTCTTAATCATGACCGGATGGTCTTTATGGCTACTGGAGGATTGATCATAAGCGGATGTGATGAAGAATTATCTATAGATGAATTTGAAAAAATTGTCAGCAATATCTCTAAGTATACTCTTTATCCACGAGAGTATTTGGAAAAGATGATCAAAGAAAAAAATGTTCAGAAAATATTTATCCAGTCAGTAGCAAGCATACTCAAAGCTAATCCTTCTGAACGTGATGCTTTAATGGGTTATCTCCTGGAAATGGCATTTGCTGACAGTGATATCAATAAAGCTGAATTACAATTGCTGGTTGAAATAGGAGTTAAAATCCTGGGTTATAATGAAAAAGAGGTTTCTCAGATTATTGCTGGGGGTATCTATACCCTCTATACACCAAAAGTTATTTAATACTATAATTTGCCATAGGAGATACAAATCAAGATTTCAGAGAAATTAAAATCCGATCTGATGCTGCTTACTGCCGCCATATTATGGGGGTTTGCCTTTGTGGCGCAACGCCAGGGCATGAAATATGTTGGTCCATTCCTTTTTAATGGATTCAGATTTATCTTAGGTGCACTTGTAATTTTACCTTTCAGCGGTCTTAGATTCAGTAAGAAGGAATTACAGGCTGGTATTTTACTGGGTATTGTATTATTTCTGGCAGCCACTTTACAACAGATAGGTATCATCTATACTACTGCCGGCAAAGCTGGATTTATTACTGGATTATATATGATTTTTGTGCCGATATTGGGAGCTTTTTCCGGGGATAATGCCAGTTTGAGAACCTGGATGGGGATTGCTATTGCTGTAGGTGGTTTATATCTATTAAGTATTCATGGCAGAATAGATATTGCTCTGGGTGATAGTCTTCTGTTGTTGTGTGCCATCATCTTTGCCCTGCATGTGCGTATGGTGGGTATTTATACCCGGTTATTTGCTCCATTTAAATTAGCTTTCCTGCAGTTTGCAGTTTGTGGATTGCTTAGCCTTGCTGGATGGGGAGTAATAGAAAATGCAGAAACCGCCGGATTGTCACAAGCGATAATCCCAATATTATATGGTGGTCTTATCTCCGTAGGAATCGCCTATACATTGCAATTCTTTGCTCAGAGACGTGCACCTGCTGCAGATTGTGCTGTAATTCTTAGTCTGGAAGGTGCTTTTGCCGTAATTGGGGGTTATCTGATCCTGCACGAAATGATGTCTACTCAGTCTCTGATCGGGTGCCTCTTGATGCTTGTTGGAGCTATACTGGCAGGTTTACCAGAAAGAAGAAGCCTGGTTAAAGCTGAATAATTCAATTTTACCTTGACAGAATAAGTCCTGCTAAATTTATTTCATTTCACTTTGAATTTAATGGCGAGATAGCTCAGTTGGTAGAGCAGAGGCCTGAAAAGCCTTGTGTCCCCAGTTCAAGTCTGGGTCTTGCCACCATAATAAAAGCCACCTAACGGTGGTTTTTTTTATGTCGGAATCAGGATTAATGGGATTATTAGATGAAAAGTATTTTTATCATCCATTTTCATAATTATACTTGTCAAAAGTGTAATATATTATATAATTTGGTCAGTTAATAAATGAAATAATGCTAAAGGAAGAATAGTACCCTGAAAGGGTGTAACTATAATAGCCATGGGCGAAACCCATGGTGCAAGGAGAGAAAAATTAGTAACCCTGGAAGGGTTATACGGAGGAATGATGTCAACTTACACTAAAATCCTTTATCATATAGTATTTTGTACTAAAGGTCATAAACCAACTCTTGAAATGCAATACAGAGAAAAAATTCTAAAATATATCTGGGGTATTTTTAAGAATAAAGACTGTCATCTATACCAAATAAACATTATGGAGGATCATCTTCACATCTTATGTACTTTGCATCCTTCTCTGAAACTTGCTGACCTTATTAAATCTATCAAAGTATCTTCTAATTCCTGGCTTAAAGAAGAGAGCTTATGTTCTCACTTCGATGGATGGCAAGTTGATTATGGAGCGTTTACTGTTTCATGGGAACATAAAGATATCGTTATTAATTACATTAAAAATCAGCAGGAACATCATAAACGGTTTGATTTTATAACAGAATATAAAAAGCTATTGCAGGATTTTGAGATTGAATATGATGAAAAGTATTTTCCATGACTGTGCTACCTCTTCGAGGTAGAGGGGGGGGCTTTCCCGCAGGTTTCACCTGCGGCTATTATAGTAAAGCCCTTTCAGAGCTTAATACTGCTGAGAAGCAGATATTTATATATAAGGGTTGCACATTCAAGATAAATATGCAACCCAAAAAGATCAAATTTTATTCTTCTACTGGAAAATGATCTATTATCCCTACCACAAAGCGTTGAATGAGTGAGGCATCGTAGGCTTCTATATATCCATTGCCATCCACATCTGCTCGCAGTTGTCGCCAATCTTCCCAGGGCAGAGGTGCTGCAACGGGATCAATTCCTACAAAATACTGCAAGGCTATTGCTGCATCATAAGATTCCACCAGACCATTATTATCAATATCACCAAATCCGAAAGTTCCACCAGAATGCCAGCCCACCTGATTATCTACAAAATTATAAGTAAATACCAGTGTCTGCGCTTCAGTAAGGCTTAATTGCAAATTCCCATCTGATGTGTTTTGCTGCCAGTTATTATTCAAGACGATTTTCAATTCCCAGTCTCCGGCTTCCAGATCGAGTGCTCTGCTGAAAATGCCATCGCCAGCATAGTCATCACCATTTTCACCATTATCATTCATCACAGTGAGGTCAGTGGTTTCATCCCAGTCAGTTCCACCCATTTCACTCAGGAAATTGCCGCAAACTATGGGTGGATTCACGCTTTGGCATACATATCCATCCCAGTCATTTGATCCGGGCATTAATCCGCAATTGACCCAGATTGTCACTTCATCAGTTTCTGCTAAGGTAAATACCTGATTATCTGAAGGCCAGTCACCACCGTCCCACGCGTTTGATTCTGTCACCTTATATTCATAAGTTCCGGCAGCAAGCAGCATATTAACGCTCCACAGCATATTGTTATTACACTGCAGATCATAATCATGATTTGATGGAGTCCAGTCATTCATGGTTCCCACAAGATGTGGTTTGATATACTCAGTGAGTTCTGCCAGATTTCCATCCTCTGAAATCTGATTACTATTAAAATCTTCAATACCATTCAGCAATATTGCACCAGTGATATCTGCAGGAAGTGATTCCGTAAATTCCAGGACTATTTTACGGTTGCCATGCGTAAGATGAATAGAATAAATATTATATCCCGC
>JAVCDJ010000215.1 GCA_030765845.1 Candidatus Stygibacter australis | reverse complement strand
TGGGAGAGTATTATTATTTTATTTACCTTTATACAAATGAGCTTGAACCTGCTGATCTGAAATTAGAATTGATAAATACCAAAAATAATATTACTAAAAGAATATTGGGTAACTATAGCTGGCAGCCTGATTCACAGCAGGGAAATCTGGAAAATCCTGTATTATTCCATTTTGAGGAAGATCAGGAAATATCAGATGATGCAGATATAGTCAGGAAAGTTGTAGTCTATCCAAATCCACTTAGAACAGGATCTTATCGAGAACAGGTTAAGATCAATTTACCTATAATGAGGAATAATCCCAATTTAGAAGCTGGCTTATATAATTTGCGTGGGCAGAAGATATCAAACCTGGAATTAGAAAATAAGAACGACTACTGGCTGATTAAAGAAAAGAATAATTGGAATTATCCTAATGGGATTTATCTGGTAAGTATAAGATCTGATGAATTCAGATTTCAAGGTAAATTATTATTAATTAAATAAACTAAACTCCCGGATACTTTTTCTTTGTGAAGTATATAATATCGTCATGCCTTGTGTAGTCATTATTATCAAACAGAGCCAAGGAATCAGGATTATCTGATTCGATTAGAACAGCAATTATTTCAATACCTTCATCCGCAAGCCATTCTTCACAATATCTAATTAATTGTGAGGCAATCCCCATGCGTCTATGATCTGAATGTACTGCAAGCCGATTAACCCAGCCTTTCCTGCCATTGTGACTTGCAATTGCCACTGCAATAAGCTCATCATTCTGGATAATTCCCATGAATTGAGTACTTTCTTTCTGCATTTGTTTTAAGATATTTGCTTTTGTATCTCTGCCCTTTGGTCGGTATGATAGTCCTGCAGTTTGCCATAGCTTTAGTATCTTATCAATATCAGTTGAAGTTAGAAATGTATAAATTTTTGACTTACCTGTCATAAATTATCCAGCTAAGCTATTGAGTTAAGATGATGTACTCATAAGATTGACTTAAGAGCGACCATTGCTGCCAAATCTTAAGTCAATCTGCATTCTCATCTTAACTCAATATTATTTATTTCACCAGGATCATTTTTCGATTAAATGATTCTCTGGTTGTATTAAGCTGGTAGAAATAAATTCCTGAACCGCACGGAATGCCCATCTCGTCTTTACCATCCCAAACATGATAATACTGCTGTGATTTTGTGACTGGTTCATCAATTAGCAGCGTCCTTACTTTATGACCCTTAAGATTATAAATATTAAGAGATACTGTGCTGCTATAATCCAGCGTGAAACTTATCTCGGTTGAGGGATTAAAGGGATTGGGATAATTCTGATGCAGCCCATAAATCACAGGTGCAACAGGTGAATTATTATTCTCATCATATGGTAGTGGAATATAAAGAGCTATCGGACCGAATTCTTCTGAATGAGAATTGTAATCAATACTTTCAAGCCAATAATAATAAGTTTGATCATAATCAGTACTGAAAAGATCAATAAACTGGTAATCAGTAGTGGAAGTCACTGTCCCCTGTCCTTCGACCAATTCGGCATTAACCTGCATACTCATTGCAGCATCATTGATTTCTCCTCGGTAAACATTCCAACCCGCATTATTTGTCTCAGATGCAGTTACCCATTGGAGCATAGGAACCTCACCATCAAAAACAGCACTAAAACTGCTTAAGGTAACTGGGAGTGCATGATCTTCATTGCCAGGATCATTAGGTGTCTCTTCAGAATTAAGTTCAAAAGCCCAATATGAATCAAGATCTTTATCATTACCATCCGTATCATCACTGGAAGCATCATCAGGAGAAAATGCCCACATTGATTCACCATCCAGCTCATTCAACATGTTTCCGCAAACATAAAGCAAACTTGGAGAATCAAGAGATGCTAATGGAATTTTTACTTCAAAAAATTCACTGGTAGAATTTAGATATACATTCATGTTATGAGGAGTAACATCATTCCATGATGTCGTATATTCTTTTAGCAATAATGTTGATCCATCAGTATTCCACTGAAATTGAAAGTTTGCTGAGAATGGTAGGTCAGCCTGTTGAGATGTATATGCCAATCCAGTTGTTGATCCCGTACCGGAAGTTGGATTAATTTGTGGATCAGTATCTATGTATAAAATTACCCATTTAGATGATAAATCTTCATCTAATGCTCCCTGCTGTAAAGCAAAATAAAAGTTGGTTTCATCCCATGTGTACCACCAGTAATTTCCTGAACCACTGGCATCTGTCCTTTCATTAGCTGTACTAAAATCGTTTTGACCCTCAATTTCAATGGTGTGATATGTTTGGTTACTATGATCTGAAACAGTGTAGCTATATGGACTTGCCTGGTAATATTTATGATCTATAGTAAATAATTCTTCTTCTCCATCCCATGAAGCTTCATCTACAGTAGTTGTCATCGCGTAATATCTCACATTTGTGCCAATATTTTGCTTCGGGATAGTTACACTCCAGTTCGAGCCACTTCCTGTTGTCGCTTCCGTATTTGTTCTCGATACCCAATCATCTGTTGTATAGCATAGATAAACCTTTTCTTCTGTTAATTTTGAACCTGAAAGTGTAATTGTAATTGTTTGTGTTAGATCTTGATATACTGTAGAGGGCTCAGTGATTGATGAGATTGTATTTGGAGATGCACTTAATTCCATAAGTGCTGTTTGCGTATTAGTTCCATCAGTTACATCATAAATTGTAAAAATATAATAATTGTTGTTTACTTCATTGTATAGTCCATTACCACCATTATGATAGGCAGTCGTTTTTGAATTCGCTAAAAGAGTAGTACCTGAACCCCATGTATATTCACCCCAATCCACTTCGTCATCAAACTTGTATTCTGAAGGATCATCATCGCCATCAGATTGGATTATTACAGACCAAATATCAAGGTCACTGTCATAGCTCATTGCTGTCGTTCCCCAGATATTCATTTCACCACGGTAATTCATAGCAGATTGATCTTGACCAAATAAGAAAAAAGAACTAATTAAAATTAAAAATAACATCCACCTTTTTTTCATAAGCACCTCTTATATAGATTCTTTTTTTAAAACTTCTTCTCATTAACAATATCATTCACAATTTAAATTTTTGTAAAGGTTTTTTTTATAAAATGGTTTCATTATAGAAATTTCGCAGGCTAAATGAGATTATTCTTGACTTCAAAACTTGATAAACTATGATTAAACAAGATAAAATAATGGTGGAAATATGCATAAACTTAAATGGGAATATCGAATAATAAAAGATGATCTGAGGGTACAAATAAAGGAGATTGAAGAGCATGGATCAGGCTCTGTGAGTCAGGAGAGGATCAAGCTCTTAGTTTCTGAATATTCAACAGATCAGATAATCTATAGTAATAATAAGCTAAGTGTAATTTTACCAGTAAGAAAAGATCGCAGGAGTGGATATCATCAATGGCATCAGAAATTTGAAATTTCATTCCCTGCAAAAGTAAGTGATATTTATCTGATATTAAGATCACTAACGGATAAAAATCATTGGCTTTCGAGAGATGAATACAGTTGGTCGCAATTTCTGGATGAATTGATATTGCCAGATAATCAAATTAAGCTAATTGATGTTGAACGAGAAATTCACCTGCACATAATATCAGATATAGAGGTTGAGTTCTCTTATATTTCCTTTAGTGGTTATCACAATTCATCAATAGCTATCAGAGATCAGAATCCTGATAAGATCAATAAGGTGAGAAAGCAGCTTGATCTACTTGATGAAGACAGCAATGATTATGTAACAATTCTCAAGAAATATTTTTTGCGTAAGAAATAAAAAAAGCCGAGATTCTTCAACCTAACTTATTGATATCCTTGCAGGTTATAATTTTTGCAGCATAAAAGTGAACATCTTCTGATTGAAGAGGATAGATATTGAAATTGACCTTTCTAAGACCTTGCGTATGGTCGATAGACCTTCGCAATGGTTGACCGAAATGACCAGGAAAATATCATTGCTACCTTGTTTATTTATTGAGATTTATAAACTTCTATTTTCTGTTCGACCATTGCGGAGGTCTATCGACCATTCGCAAGATCTTGGCTGGTGGGAATTGAACAGTCAAAAAAAGCCCCTGGAAATCCAGGGGCTTCTATATTATTGACAAATATTATTTCATCAATACCATTTTCTTAGAAGAAGTGAATTTTCCTGAGTCCATCTTATAATAATAAACTCCAGAAGCAACACTTGCACCTCTATCATCAGTTCCATCCCAGATCACATCGTGAGTTCCAGAAGTCATAGTTTCATTAACCAGAGTACGAATTCTCTGACCACGAACATTATAGATTGATAACGTAACTTCAGCATCTTCAGCTAAAGCAAAAGCAATTTTACATTCAGGATTGAATGGATTTGGATAATTACCAATGAGAGAATTAACTCCAGTGATCTCGCCATCATTAGCACTTGGATTATAAGTGAACTCTACTTCTACGATTCCTGATTCACCTTCAGTATAATTAGCGCTAACACCTGCTGTATAAGTTTCTCCGTCCACGAGGTCATTTAACTGATACATAAGATCAGTAGTATCACCAACCATTTCTCCATCAAGATAAACATTATAGTTTTCTAATGGACGTAAATAGCTGAATGATGCCAGAGCATATTCCAATACAGTATTATCTCCATCAATCAATCCAGCCCAGCCGGCTGTAGTGAAGATAGTATTGGTAGTTTGAACACCAACATTATTATCATTATATGTTGAGTAAGCTGATCCATTTGCATTAGGTGTAAGGAAATCAAGATAAACTCCATCACGCATTGCTGAGAAAATATCCTGTAATCCAACTGTCAATCCTGCAGTAGCTCCTTGCCCAACGATATCAACCATTTCGGGTCCACCCTGAGAAACACCAACTGTGAAAGCATCCTGAATAGCAGAGTCTACACCAAGATAATCATAAGGGAATTGTCCGGCACTGAATGAACCAGCGTTTGGATAGCGATCCCAAAGATAATCATGAGCACAAAGCACCAGGTATCCGCCATTATCAAGATATTCACCTAATTCACTTTCATCTGTCTGTGAAAGGGTACGAGCACTTGCCCACTGTTCTCCACAATCCCAGATAACCAGATCATAATCTGCCATATAGTCAGCATCTGGTCCATCATTTCCTGCAGTAGTGATTTCATAAATTTCATAATCCATTCCACTGGCATCAAGAATTGTTTCATAATATGGTACTGTATCAGTGAAATCAAGATCTATACTGCCATCATCATCTACCAGCAATATACTTCCTAATCCAGTTCCGGGTTCCATCCAGGTGATCAGACCATTTTCGTCAACACTCACACCTGCTGGAGGATCTAAGGTCGGATTCATGTTGATAACAACTTCTACGGTATTAGAAGCATTTGATTCTGTGGTATCATATACTGCAGTAACATAATATTCATAAGTGCCATCAGCAAGATCCATATCATCATATTCACGAGCATCAATATCTTCTATATAAGCAATTTCAGCAT
>JAVCDJ010000214.1 GCA_030765845.1 Candidatus Stygibacter australis | reverse complement strand
AATATCACCCAGATAATTTTCAAGAAACTAAGTTCGGAAGTGAAACTATTAATCGAATAATAAAATTCTACCCAGCAAAAATCACTTTTGATAATGTGAATTATCATGTTGATGAATCTATTAGTAAAGAAAAATTTGCTCTTGGGAGAAATCTTGAAAATGTTAATTTTGCTGAAAGGGTAATATATCGATATTTGGGAAACATTGATTTGGAAATCATTAACTCAGATTTAAATAATGTAATACTAGGTGATTTATGCACTCAAATAATAATTAAAAACTCGGTAATTGAAAACCTTGAGATATTTGGAAGAAAAGATAACATCTTGATTTTGGAAGAAAATACTTTGAAAAACCTAACTATAAACCGACCAAATAATTTAATTTTAAAATCAAATAATATAGAGAAAAAATTCAATTTGCAGCCCTCATTAAATGATAGTATTAATAATAATATAACTCTTGAAGACAATGAATTTCAAGAGGGTATCAATTTTGATTGGGATGTTCTTAAGACAATGAATCTCAATGTTTCTGAAGGGCCAAATAAAGCAGAGAGAATGATTTCTATGTACAGTACATTGAAGAAAAGTTTAAGAAGGCGTAACCGCTTGGATGATGTAGATGATTGTCATTATGCATCGCATGATTATTTGAGAAAGAACTACTGGAAAGACTCGGATGCTGGATTTCTTAACAGAATCTTTAAGACCTTGTTTTATTATGTGGATTGGATTTCTACTGGTTACGGTACTCAGCCATTGAGAATATTTCCTTATGCTTTAGTAGTTATTTTTGTTTTTGCTTTTGTTTACTTCTTGAAGCCTGATTATATTTCAAACCTTCATGAGCATATAGAATTTGAAAATATTATAAAAAATAAACTCAGTATACTTACAATGGATGAATTGCGTTTTAAGTTTAAAATAGTGGAAGGAGAGGATGAACAACTGGATAAGATGAAAATGATAGAAAAAATTATATTTGAGTTACCAAGGCTTGAAATAATTAAAGTGGCAAAACTGAAATTCATTAAAAATAAAATTATCCTATTCGGGAATTGTTTCTACTTTTCCTTCTGTACTTTCACTACTATCGGTGTAGGAGATTGGTATCCTCGCAATATTCTATCAAAATGCCTTGTAATGATAGAAGGAGCATTAGGCTGGATAAGTCTCGGTTTATTTATCACATCATATGGTAATCTGCTTTTAAGATAATATAATTTGTAATTGAATCGTTAATTACTGTCTAAAGAACCTGGTTAGGTATTATAAGAAATCTGATCTTTGTTCTCACCGGATATTTTTTTAAATCATGACCTGCCCAGATATCTCTCCTTCTTAGTACTCCCTGTATTTTCTGTTAAGTCTTTTCTCTCCTGACACTAATTTTCATCATGATAATTCCTTTACTAATAGCATTCTCTAGCAAATTTCTGCCTATCAGGAAAAACAACAAAGAACTATATAACAAAATAATGTCAGTATGTGCTAAGTTGTTCCACGAGAAGGTCTGTATATTATTACAATAAAAAAGCAGCAGGATATTTTATCAAAAATATTCTGCTGCTTATATGATTTTGATTTTGATTATTAAGGATTATATACCAGTTCCATATTGACATTTCCAGCTTCGAAAAGATACCAGTCCTGTTGAACGGTATTACCGCTTTCTGCCCATTCTACGAAATGGGTATAAGTATCGGAAATACTGTTTCTTTCAGCGGGCCAAACCCATGGTGCATGTATATTCAAACCCCAGGGCATTCCAGTGGAAGATACGAAATATGTAGGATCACCCATAGTTCCACCAGGATCACTGGCATCATCACCCGTGAAATACCATTCCCCCATACCAGAGAAATCACCGAATTCGGAATGGCGAAAATTCATAAGATGTATTTCATGACTAACGTCCCCGTTCTGGATGATAAAAGGATTATAAGGGAATTCCTGATAAGATTCAGCAAATGTATTCAGGTCAGGATTAGTATTCTGCAAGTGGAACCAGAAAGTGACGTCATTCCGTCGAGGGTTTTCCGGTACTGTATTATATGAACCGCCATAGCCGGTGAGAGCATTTACGCTGGGGAAAACGTGTATCAGTGCTTTTGTCATTTCAGGCTCATATATAGGTTCAATATTATCGCTGCTTTCAGTGATAGATATCGTGTTATCATGTGTAAAGAAAGGAACTTCAATAACAAAGCCGTTATCAAAGCCAGCTCCGGCAGCTTTAAGGTTAAAATAGGCATACCAGTCTGTGAAATGGTCATTTGCATCCAGAATAACCTCATATCGATAATAGATGACGATATCGTTGAAATCATAATCACCGAGATTTGGCCAGAGGTCTTCAAATACAAGGGTACAGGAATCTACACTGACGGGATAATAGTGGGTGGAAACCCGCATGGGATCATTTGGGTAATCATCATTGGGATCACTCACGCCATCGCCATCGCTGTCTGCTGGTAGATCAATGGGCTGTACATCGCTCAGGATAACATGATCTATAGGTTCTATTTCGGCAAAGAAGATAAGATCGTTGAAGTCATTATCACAATAAGGTCTCATCTGGTCTTCAAAACCAATCACAAATAACTGATAATCATCATCATAAAGAAGAATCTGATGCTGGTTGTAAGAAGCATTTTCGGGATTATACTGGGCATTGCTATAGAAACGCTGTTCTGTTTCTGAGACGATTGCATTTGATTGCCAGCCATCTTTAACAATGAACCAGCCGATAGCAGTTCCTGGTTCAAAACTGCCCAGATGGATTTTTGCGCCAGATTCCAGAGCCCCTCCCGAGCCGGGATAAGAGCAATTTGGGAATACCAGCACGTGGTCAAGAGAAGCTGGATTTGCTGGAGGTCCATCTGCCTGGTTATAGGTATAAAATCCCAGAGCAGAGCAATCTTCAGTTCCTTCTGAAACGAAGGTAAGCCAGATATCTGAGTAGCCATCCAGCAGGAGATTATGTTCCACACCATCAGCTATGTATTGGGGGTGAGTATCGTTTAGATCCTGCTGTTCCGGTAAAGAAGTAGAGATACGTGCAGTGAGTTCAGGATCAATAGCTGTGAGTTCAATCTGTTCTGGTAAGCCCTGTGAATTATAATCGATGCCATCCAGATATGAAAAAGAACGTGATGGAGCAGGACCTTGGAAGTTCTTATTAATTCCATAGCAGTGACCAGGTCCCAGCATATATTTTGCTTCACCATTCACAATTGGCAGCTCAAAATTATCCATGAGTCCGCATAAGTAGAGTTTTCTGACATAAGATGGAATTGTGACTATTTTTGTGATCTTGCCGTACCGATCGGTTTTTACATTCATTATTCGGAGGTGCTGATTCTGATTATTTACATAATAGATTTCATAACGAATATGAGAAATGGGTACACCATCCTGATTCCTAAGTGAGACTTCAAAATCAACTTTTTGGTCAGTTGCAAAGTCAAAGTCATCCGGAATGTCATAGGAATTACTAATATCAATATCGGAATCGGTAAGTGAACATGCAGATATGATGATACAGATCACCATTAGCAAAAATAAAAATCTTTTCATGATTTTCTCCCTCATTATTGCTTTTAATAACATATTATTTCTAACATCTCATTGCGTGTCAATACTTCAAAATAATGATAAAAATTGCAAGTAATTTTTTACTAAGTAAGATAATTTTCAGAAAGTTATGCCTGATCTGAGAGAAAATCTAAAGGGAAATTCAATTAATATTAAAGAATAATAAGGCGTTTTCGTATGATTGCTGAGCAATCGTTTTTGGTGTCTGGTAGCGGATCTGGGCGATTTCTTCAATAATGTATCTTAACATGCTGGGATCATTTCTTTTACCGCGATGAGGGTGAGGAGTAAGATATGGACTGTCAGTTTCCACAAAATATTTGTCATCAGGAACCATTCGGATAATGTCAGTAAGCGTGGAATTTTTGTAAGTGATATTCCCGGTAAAGGAAATATGCCAGCCCAGATCAATAATTTGTTGAGCCATGAAATAGCCACCTGCAAAGCAGTGAAAAACAACCTGAGGAGGATTATATTCCTTGAGGATCGATAATATATCTTCATGTGCATCACGATCATGGATGACGATTGGCATTTTGAGTTCCATGGCAAGTTCAAGTTGTTTGCGGAAAGCATCTCTCTGCACATCACGCGGAGAGAGATCACGGAAATAATCAAGTCCGATCTCTCCAATTGCCACAACTTTAGGATGGGCAGCCGCTTTGCGCACCATATCAAGATCAAGTTCTGTAGCGTCATGGGGATGAAAACCGGCAGTGGCATAGATGAAATCATATTTTTCTGCCAGATTTATGGAATCTTTGAGGGTTTTAGCATCGCAGCTTACATTGATCATTCTGGTTACGCCGGCATTCTTACAATTCTCAATTACCTGTTGGCGGTCTTTATCAAATTTGGAATTATCAAGATGCGTGTGAGATTCAAATATCTTCATTTATCTACCCTGTTCATATTGAGGAGCCTGATCCGGGAAGACCACAACCATCGCCAGGACAATAGTGTAATCATCATCAAGGCGATAGCGAATTTCTGCCAGGTCATATTTACCCGTATCACGATCTTCAGCAGCCAGGTAACCCTTAAATTCTATGTATCCGTCAATCAAACGGAAATCAGCAATATTATAATAGATTGTTCTGTCCTGCCAGAATTTACCAAGGATAAAAAGCAGGTCACGATAGGAATCAAGGTCATATACATGACGGTTTGATCCTCTTATAACTAGTGTGGTTTCTGCTATATCTGGCTCCAGAATGAAGCCGGCAAGCTTGCTGGACATAACTCTGTGTGTCATTAGCAACTGAGGAATATAGTGGGCGATAACTTCAATATCATAATTCTCCAGGTCTGAAAGGTCAAATCCTTCAAATCCTGCAACAGTAACTTTTTTATTTTGGATATTGATGTCATCCAGGGCATTTATTACCCAGCCCTCGCTGTTACTGATCCTGAGATATATATTTGACTTAAGATTCCCCGAAAAAGGAGTATGCGAAAGCAAATAATTATCACCTTTTATCAATAGCGAGTGTTCAGAGAATTCAGTTTGCAGGAATTCTGTAATATTGGGAATTTTATTATTCAGCATTTCAGAACCCCAGGAAGTTTCAAGGTTTGATTCCACCCATTTAAGGAGCTTAATTTCATAATCTGTCAGCATTGTATCAGCAGATATCTCAGTTTTAATTTCACTGCTTATTATATCATCAGGTTTGGGAATAGATTCTTTCTGATAAGGCTTTTCCTGCTCTTTTTTAGGTGGATACCAGGTGGCAATATCTTCCTGATGACGGCTGAAATCGGCTGGGAGATTTCCAGCATCAACCGATTTTTCGTAATTCTC
Organism: Candidatus Stygibacter australis; assembly: GCA_030765845.1. Lineage (NCBI taxonomy): Bacteria > Pseudomonadati > Candidatus Cloacimonadota > Cloacimonadia (SeqCode) > Cloacimonadales (SeqCode) > Candidatus Stygibacter > Candidatus Stygibacter australis. The sequence continues at coordinate 13,620 of JAVCDJ010000214.1, read as the reverse complement.
AAGCTGTACTCTTGCTGTAGGATACTGATTGAGTTCATCGAAGATAATGATCAATTCGTCACCATTGACCATTTGCAGTATAAGTTGCACCAGATTGTCATTATCAATTACAGGATGAAGCTTATCCAGGGGCAATCTTTGATTGGGATAATGGGCATATAAGCTGTCAAGGGCAAAAGATGATCGTAATCCCTGATAGGTGATTGATATCGGCAGTTTTTCAAGATAATCTTCTGCAAAGATGCGATGACGGCAATTAAGTCTGTAAAGCAGCTCTCCCGCAATGATCAATTCGGTTTCATAATTGCTGAATGGCAGCATTGCCGGCAGGTCTTCACGCTGACTGGTGATTTCCCAGTTATTCCAGATATATATCACTTGAGCTTCACCCGTTTTGCTGAACTTAATATTGCGTCTCACATATTCGGCAGTAATTTTTGCTGGCAGATCAATTTCAGTAGCTTCTCTTGCCAGCCAGCTTCGATAGAGCCGATATTGATATTCAGAGGCAAAATCCCGTCTCTGCGGAGCAAAGCCATAAGCCGTTGCACTCAGGCAAATCAGCACCAAGATTAACAAAATATTTTTCATTTTATTTGACATATAAACACTCACTGTTTTTTGAGGACGTGTTTATAGTAGTGGAGTTTTTGGTCAAATTATAAAAAAGTATAGGAGAAAGATATAATGAAAGCAGAACGCGATCGTAAGCGTATAAGAGAGTTTTTTGAATTGATTGGCAATCCCTATTCCCTTAGAAAGTTTTCAAATCCGGTACTGGTATATGATATTTATAATGATGACGTGCGTTATTCAGTGTGGGAAGAAGATATGCTTGATAGGTTCGGATTGGAAAATGTGGATGGCTGGGATAAGAAGGAAAATTCATTATTCTGCCCTGACTGGATGCTTGATGACGAATATGAAGAAGATGATGATGACGATGATGAAGATTATGAAGAAGAGGAGTGCGAGAACTGATTTTTTTGCTTATGTTTTAGATCTTTGCCTGCTTGATAATGCTGAAATAATATACCCGCTGTAATTAGTATTAAACCCGCAACGGAAGTCCATGCTATGGATTCTTTGAGAGTTATTTTAATAAAAATAAATGAGAGGAAGGGAGACAGAAAGATCAGATTTGAGATACTCACTGTTTTCTCTGTAAGTTCCATTGCTTTTAACCAGAACACGAATGTGAGTCCCATTTCAAACAGCCCCGGATAGAGTGTTGATAATAATCCCATTTTACTGAATACTGGCAGATCGCGGGTAATAAGACAGTAGCAGAATATTAATATACTCCCGGTAATAAAATTAGCGATAAGCTTGATGAGCGGATCAAGCTTGATACCTGCATTATAGATCCAGTAAAATGCCCAGACTATTGAGGATATCAGTGCTAGAAAAACTCCTGTGTGATTTATTTCACCCAGCCTGCCACCTCCGGACGAGATCACTGCCACACCGCTATAACATACTATCAAAGCTATAATATCAAAATATCGCAATTTCTGCTTCTGGATGACAATGGAAAGTAAAGCGATCATAATTGCCCAGGTATAATTCAATGGTTGAGCAATTTGAGCTGGAAGCAGGTTGTATGCCTGCAGTAGTATCAGGTAATAAAGCATGGGATTTAAAATCCCTAAAAGACAGGCTTTAACTAATAACCGTTTTGGGGATTTCCAAAGCAGGGATAATTTCCCCTGCCAGACAGCTACTATAATGAGTGCTGCCAGTGAAAATAGACTTGCCAGCAGCAGCATGGCAGCAGGTGAATTATATTTTAAAGCGATTTTAAAGGCTGTAGCTACAGTTGACCAGAAAAATACAGCTATTAATCCGTAAATATATGCCTGCTTTTGGTTATTCACCCTTCACACCTTTGACTATCTTAGGCATTACTTCTCCTGCCGGTTGTCTGATCACTATATTAGATACTCCATTCTGATAAGCAGAATATCCTGGATTGATCTCGATTATAAATGCACCCTGCTGCCTGGCAATATATGGTATCATACTGGCTGGCATCACTTCTCCTGTTGTGCCGATCACCAGCATCACGTCAGTTACTTCACTCTCTCTAAATGCCCGATCCCGTGCCAGGGCAGGTATTGCCTCCCCAAAGAAGATAAAATCAGGTTTCAATAGTTTTCCGCAGGCAGGACACAGAGGTGGAGTGTTAGATAATTTAAGCTCCGATAGTTTATATTTCGTTGAGCAGCTTGTGCAAACAAAGAAATGAGAATTTCCATGAAATTCGATTACATTAGTGCTGCCTGCCTCTTGTTGCAGGTTATCAATATTTTGAGTAATTACTGATTTTAAATAGCCAATTTTTTCCAGTTCTGCCAAAGCATAATGAGCCGGATTGGGTTTTGCCTGTCCAAAGAAGTCATAAAATATCTCTTTAATGAGTTTCCAGGTGCGTTCAGGATGATATAGATATGTATCCAGATCAAGGCAATCAGGATCATATCGGTTCCATAATCCGCCTTCTCCCCGAAAGGGTGGTATCCCACTTTCCACTGATATTCCTGCCCCGCAGAATGCTGTCAAAAACCGGGATTCTTTGATAATTTCAATTGCTTTTTCTATTCTAGGCATTATTCTTCCTCCCGGAAAGTAGCAAAATTATCCCTGGAATCGCTTTGTAATATTGCTTCTGATATTATTTTATTCTGCCGGGTTCTTGACCTTCTTTGATTATTGTAAATCCTCCAGCAGAACTGCCAGAAATTCCCAGGTTCGCTCAAAAGATGGCAGATTAAGGCGTTCACAAGGTGAATGAGCATTTTCTATGGAAGGTCCAAAAGAGATCATTTCCATGCCGGGATATTTTTCACCGATCAATCCGCATTCCAATCCGGCATGAATTATCAATACTCCCGGTTCATGCTTGAAAAGATTACTATAGCTTATCACACACTTTTTCAGTAACTCAGAATCTGTATTTGGTTCCCAGGCAGGATAGCCTTCACTTACATGAACCTTGGCACCTGCTAATTCTGCTGTAGCAAGGATTCTTGCACCAAGTGCTTCCACTCTGCTGCCAACTGAGCTCCTGATACTTGTTAAAATGCGCAAATTACTGCTTTCAATCTCAATAACTGCCATATTGCATGAGGTTTCAACCAGACCAGGAATGTTATAACTCATGGCAGCTACCCCATGAGGTAACGCCAATAGCAGATCTATCGCTTTCAAAGTGCTCTCTTCTGTTAATATCTCATCTAATGGTGTAACTATCCCACTGGTTAGCTCAATAGCTGGATCCACTTCTGCATACTCACGTAAAAATGTTTCTTTTATCACGGATAGTTTTTCTTCTATCTTTTCCTGATCTTCAGGATATATACAGATAGTGCATTCTGCATTTCGAGATATTGCATTATGAGAACTGCCACCAGAGATGCCGGCTATATTGAAGCTGAATTCTTCCTGCAGAATATAGAGGGCTCTGGATAATAATTTCAATGCTGATGCCCGATTCTTATTGATATCCACTCCCGAATGTCCACCCAGAAGTCCCGAAATAGTAAGATGCAAAAAAGTACTGCCATCATAAGCCGGTTCATATTCCAAAGGTAATCGGATAATAATATGCTTACCCCCGGCACATCCAATCGTAAATTTTCCTTCTCCTTCCGAATCTAAGTTGATGAGTATCTTACCTTCCAGAAATTCTGGCTGCAGTTCCTTAGCACCCTTTAATCCGGTTTCTTCATCTACAGTGAATAATATTTCCAACGGTGGATGGGGTTTGTTTTCTTCCACGAGCATAAGTGCAAGGGCAATTGCCACCCCATTATCAGCTCCCAGGGTAGTATTATCTGCCCGTAGCCAGTCTCCATCTACTATCGGAATAATGGGATCAGTGCAGAAATTATGATCACTTTCAGGATTCTTCTCACATACCATATCCATATGTCCCTGCAATATCACGGTTTTGCTTTGCTCGTAGCCGGATGTACCAGGAACTAATATTACAATATTTCCCGCTTCGTCACGCTTGAATTTCAATTTATTTGTTTTTGCCCAGCCCACAAGCCAGTCGCCGATTGCTTCTTCATGCTTGGAACATCGAGGTATCGCTACTATCTCATTAAAAATGGATAAAAATTTCCCTGTTATATTTCCCATACAATCTCACTTTCTCACCAAGATTTCACCATTTACCTAAAAATACTGATTACATACTTTATGTCAAAGGAAATGTTATAATAAAAAAAATAAGTGACGCAGATTAATCTGCGTCACTTCATTTGCTTCGGCTTCTTTCTAATGAAGCCTGTGATAACCGGTCGGGCTATCTTCTGTTTTCTAATGAGTCTGCCAATTGGGGTTTATTGATTGAAAAGCACCCCTAAGTCATAATGTTCAGGCAGGCTGTAATTATAATATAACCCATACTTAATAGATGCAAACTTTTTTTTTAATTTTTGTGATTTTTTTTTCGCTCTCAGCATAAAACATCTGAATTTCACATCGCTTAGTTAAATTCCCTATATTAAAAAAATCAATTTCTTTATTAAGATACTGCCTGCTCTCCTTGAGCAAATACCTGCTTAATTTTCACTCTCTTAAGATAATTTTTGATGAATAAATTTATATTTTCAGCTTTCTAAGTGTAGAACAGACAGAACAAAAAAGCACAATATAACAAAAAAATGTCACTATGTGCTTTGTTATTCCTCCAATAGCTTACTTATTCATATCTAAGATTGCTAAAATATTATAATTAATAGAGATAATATAAAGATTATTAACTATAGTTATATATTAGAACAAAAATAGTGTATTATTTTCAGAAAACAGCCTGGGATGGGTAGGAGGTATGTAATAAAATCAGACAGTTAATTTTCAGAATAAAAAGAGAGGATAAAATGACTCATAGTAAATTATTCTTGACACAATGACAAGCATTGTCGAGCCTTGGTTTTGTTGTAACCAGAGCATCCCTGCTCTGGGTGAGGGCAAAGAAAGCAAGACCAGGATGGTCTTGATACAACGGGTATTTTTGCTCTAGGTTATGCTGGATTAGAGTTTATTTATCAGAGTAAACAAAGTTTATGTAAAGAGCCAGAAATTTAATAATTTTATAACAGAGGGTGATATGAAGCAGATTATTATTTCATTTCTTTTATTAATAACTTTTGGAATAGGGGCAGTGACTATTAATGTGCCGCAAGATTATGAGACTATTCAGGAAGGGATTGGTGCATCCTCAGATGGTGATACCGTTCTGGTGACACCGGGGACTTATCTGGAGAATATCAATTTCAATGGCAAAGCAATAACCGTAGGCTCTTGGTTCATCACAACTCAGGATACCAGTTACATTTCTCAGACGGTGATAGACGGTGGAGGAATTGACAGTGTAGTTAAATTTGTAAATGAAGAAGATTCTTTATCAGTTCTGACGGGTTTTACAATAAGAAATGGGTTTGCTGCTTATTTAGGCGGTGGGGTATCATGTAACAGTAGTAGTCCCTGCCTTAATATGTTGAAAATCGAGAATAATCAAGCTGATGAGGGAGGTGGTGTAGGTTGCCTTGCTGAGGGTAACCCACAGATGCATGGTCTATTAATTTCAGATAACATTTCATACCATGCTGGTGGTGGAATTTATATAGGGTATAGTTGTTCGGCGATAATAAATAATACAAAAACCATAAGAAATACAGCTCAAGTAGGAGGTGGAGTTTATATTTATAGTTTCAGTGGTACAACTTATCTGGATAGTGTAGAAATAAGAGATAATGAGACGATTAATGGAGGAGGTATAAAAGTTTCACATTCTACTGCAGTAATAAATAATTCAATAATAATTGGAAATTGTGCATCTTATAAGGGCGGGGGGATATATCTTGAAAGTGCAAATACGCAAATATTAAATACAATTATCAGAAATAATATTTCAGACTTAGGGGGTGGTATTGCATCTAATTACAGTGATTTGGATTTAGCAAATGTCGATATTAGATATAATGAAGCAACTTATAATGGTGGGGGTATTTATCTTGAAAGTGCAAATACTCAGATACTAAATACGATTATCAGAAATAATAGTTCAGACTTAGGGGGTGGTATTGCATCTGATTTCGGTGATTTGGATTTAACAGAAGTGGATATTAAGTTTAATGATGCATCTTCATATGGTGGTGGTATATATAGTGAAAACACACAAATATTGATGAGCGGATTATCTATTTCAGGAAATAGTGCCCTGTCAGGAGGGGGAATTTATTGTTCAGAGGATGAACTCATTTTTAGCAACGAAAGTAGATGCAGTATTTATCTAAATAACTGTGGTAGAAGAATCGGGGCAGATATGTACTTAGATTGTGAGTCCCTTTATACAGTAGTTCTGGATACATTTACTGTAATAGCTCCTACCGACTATCACGTTTTTTCATATAATCCCTTAGAATATAGTATTGAGCACGTAATGCAGGAACAGATTAGTGCTGACTTATTTGTCTCTCCTTTTGGAGATAACGCAAATGATGGATTGAGTATTGCATCTCCATTACTGACTATTCATTATGCTTGTTCTACTATTCTGGCAGACGCAGGAAATCCCAGAACTATCAACCTGATGCAAGGAATATATTCTTCTACAACTAATAATGAGTATTTTCCTGTGCAATTACCATTATATGTATCATTAACAGGTATTGAAAGAGATGGTGTAATACTTGATGCTGAGGGGGAATCAGGAGTGATTAGAATTAACTTTCAACCATATCAGCAACCATATCAGGAGATTTCTAATATGACTATCAGGAATGGTAATGCGGAAAAAGGTGGAGGAATTTCCAGTTATTATTCCAATTTTAAATTAAAAAATGTCGCTTTGCTCAATAACTCAGCATCGTGGGGAGGTGGCATATATAGCTTGTTTGGGAGCTTCAGATTAGAAAATGTAACTATAGCAAATTGTTCTGCAGAAGTAGGAGGGGGCATCTATAAAAATGTTTCTACTGAAGAAGCTTATATAATTAATAGCCTGCTTTGGAATAACGGAATTGAAGGAATCTCCCTTGGGCATATCCATGAAGGATTCAATATAATTTATTCAGATATTGAGGGGGGATTGGGAGGAATAACTAATTCAAATTATGTAAACTGGCTTGAAGGTAATATAAATGAAGACCCGTTATTTTTTGATCCGGCCAATGGTAGCTATCTTCTGGGAGAAGATTCGCCCTGTATTGATGCCGGAACAGCATATTATGAATATGAAGGAGAAGTATTAATAGATTTAAGTGAAGATGAATATTATGGCACAGCACCGGATATGGGAGCTTTTGAGTATGGACTTGTGGAGGCTGACGAATTCATAACTCAAAATTCAAAACTCAAAATTCAAAATTACCCTAATCCCTTTAATCCAGAAACTCAGATAACCTTTAATTTACCGGAAGCAGAGCATGTGAATCTCTCAGTGTATAATCTAAAAGGTCAATTAGTGAAGCTTCTGGCAGATGAAGTATTGCCGACAGGTAATAACAGCCTGATCTGGGATGGCAAAAATGAAACCAGCAGAAAAGTGAGTTCAGGTATATATCTACTCAGGTTAAAGAGTAATAATGAAACAACGACAAAAAAGATTATGCTGATTAAATAACGTGCGTGAGTATTGAGTTAAGACGGTATTTCCGGATTGACTTAAGACTGGGTGGTAGTTTGGATAGTAGCCAGGTTTTATCTGTCCACCCTCAAGTCCCCGACGAATCGGGGCAGGCATTTTCGATGAGTACATCGTCTTAACGTAAAGCTCATTTTGGAGGTATTATGAAGCAGGTTATTATTTTATTTTTTTTATTAATAACTTTCGGAATAAAGGCAGTGACTATTAATGTACCAGAAGATTATGAGACGATCCAAAGTGCAATTGACGTAGCAGTTGATGGAGATAGCGTTCTGGTGGCAACGGGAATTTATGTGGAGAATATCAATTTCAATGGGAAAGGAATTACCGTAGGTTCGTGGTTTTGCACTACACAGGACACCAGTTATATTTCGCAGACTATTATTAATCGCGATATTTCAGTCAGTATAGCGGTATTTGAAAATGGTGAAGATTCAAGTTCAGTATTATCTGGATTTACGTTAACTGATGGCTGGGCTGTGAATGGTGGTGCAATTTATTGCACATCATCCAGTCCATCATTAGAGCATTTAATCATTGAATACAATATGGCATATTATGGTGGTGGGGTAAGTTTTTGTGATAATTCAAATCCAATACTTGAAAGCGTAATTATCAGAAATAACCAGGCAAATTACGATGCAGGAGGCATGGAATGTGACAATTCATCTCCAATATTATTAGATGTAGAAATAAAAGATAATTCATCAAGAGCTGGAGGAGGGATATACTGTATAAATAATTCGTGTCCCGAACTGGATAAGTCAATAATAAGCAATAATTCTGCTATTAGCGATGGCGGAGGAATTTATTGTGAAAATTCTGATCCGGTAATTCAGGAAACAACAATCGCAGGTAATTGTTCTGATTCCAATGGGGGTGGGATCTACTGCATGAATTCCAATCCGGAATTATCGCATTTATCAATCAGGGATAATACTGCTGATGCCGGGGGAGGAATTGCTCTATATGGATATACCACGCCATTTTTAGAGAGTCTTGTGGTTGAGAATAACAGTGCTGAATCCAGAGGTGGCGGGGTTTATATTGAACTATCTGATTGTACTCTGGATAATGTAGAGATGGTCAATAATACCTCAGCAGATGGAGGAGGACTTTGCATATACTATTCTTCACCTGATCTGGTAAATATATTAATTGCAGGTAATTCTGCAGAAATCGGCGGGGGAATAAGTTTTCATGGTTCATCTTCCATACTGGAGAATGTTAAAATATTAAATAACAGTGCGATTGAAGATGGGGGAGGGATATCTTCTCGTTCATATTCTTATCCTGAATTTGAGAATGTGACTATTGCCCTTAATTCAGCAAATAGAGGAGGAGGATTATATCTTGGTGGGTCGGTTCCGTTATTTAATAATGAAAATCTCTGCAATATTTATCTTAATAACATTGATAAATCGGGATATGGGAGTGATATCTATTCGTCAGGACCTTTAGATGTCATAGTAGATACATTCACAGTTATCAATCCAACAGCGATACATGCTTATCCATTTTATAATTCTAATTTTGATATCCAGCATAGTAAACTGAACCAGGTCAGTACTGATCTTTATATTTCACCTGAAGGCGATAACTTAAATAGTGGATTGAGTGTGGAATATCCCTTGAAAACAATCAGATATGCCAGCCTGATCATTCTGGGGGATAGTCTGAATCCAGTAACAATGCACCTTGCAGAAGGTGTTTATAGTAATACTTCTAATGCTGAAAGTTTTCCGGTATGTCTCACCAGTTATGTTTCCCTATCCGGTTTACAGACAGATATTGTAATCTTAAATGCCGAAAATACTGCCGGGGTGATAAATTGTAATGTAACTGAAAATGTGACGATATCTGATCTAACTATTACAGGGGGATTGAACTGGCGAGGTGGAGGAGTGATTTGTGCGGGAGGAAGTATAAATTTTATTAATATTACTATTAGTGATAATACAGCAGAAAATATGGGTGGTGGTATCTATTCGGTTGGCAGCAGTATTTCTATGAATAATATATTGCTGCAGAATAATTATGCGGGTCTATATGGTGGAGGGATAGATGGAAACAACACTAATTTTTCGGGTAGTAATATTATTATTGAGAATAATACTGCTGTAGATGAAGGAGGGGGGATCAAGTTAAATGAATGCAGCGTCATTCTGGATAGTTTTTTAGTGCAGAATAATTATGCTGGTCAGAATGGCGGAGGCATATATGGTAGTGATTCAATACTTAATGGGGATAATATTAAAATTAGAAACAACACAGCAGAAGCTGATGGAGGTGGACTCTATTGGAGAAGTGCTGATAATTCTCTGGATTATATGGAAATATCAGGTAATACAGCTAATAAAGGTGGAGGAATTTATCAACGGTATGATGATTCAAGGTTGAATAATATTTTATTAGCTGACAATATTGCCAGCGAACATGGAGGAGCAATATATTGCAGCGCATCAAGCGTGATCATGAAGAATATGACCATTACAGATAATACAGCAGAATCTCCTGGAGGTGGAATATGCTGTGAAAATTCTGGTCTGATCATCATTAACAGCATTTTGTGGAATAATAGTTCAGAAGAAATATATATGCATTGGAATTATCAGGAGTATAATTCAGTAACAATTTGCTTTAGCGATATTGATGGCAATCAGGAAGCTATTGTGATTGAAGATGGGATATTAGAGTGGCTGGAAGGAAATATTTGTTTTTATCCTTCATATGTGGATGCCGGTGATTATCACCTGAATGAAGATTCCCCCTGTATCGACGCTGGTATAGCTTATTACGAGTATGAAGGAGAAGTATTAATAGATTTGAGTGAAGATGAATACTGGGGCTCAGCACCTGATATGGGAGCTTATGAGTATGGGTTGGTAGAAATAGAAGAAGAGACTATAATTGAAAATGAAAAATTGAAAATGGAAAATTATCCTAATCCCTTTAATCCAGAAACACAGATAATCTTTAATCTAACGGAAGCTGAGCATGTAAATCTATCAGTCTATAATCTAAAGGGGCAGCTTGTTAAGGTTCTGGCTGATGAAGTATTGCCGGCAGGCAATAACAGCCTAATTTGGAATGGTAAAAATGAATTCGATAGAAAAGTGAGTTCAGGTATATATTTACTTAGATTAAAGAGTAGCTATGAAATAGCAACTAAAAAGATTATGCTGATCAAGTAACCCGCAGCTTCTCATTAACTGGGTTCACTGCGTTAACTTCGTTCACAGAAAATTTACAAAATCCCCGGTTAATTAAATGGATTTGGATAGTTCTGCCGGAGTCCAAAACCTGTTGGTACTTCATTATCATCACCGCCTCGCTCAATAATTACTGGCTGACTGGGAATCTCAGAAATATCAGCTCCCACATCCGCAGTTTGAGGATTTTCCCAAACTAAATTGTATTGGTTATGACTGGAACTACCCATTGCAACTGTAAATATCAAGTATTCCTCAGTTTCTGGATCCGTGAGTTTGATATTAATACTGTCAGATAGAGTAAAAGTACCATTGTAACAACCATCTTCATCGTATAGTGGCTGTTCACCCGGGTTAAATAAATGAGGGAATGCCAGTTGGTTAGCTAGTACGAAAACTCCCTCTTCATCAGTGCTGCCAACAATACTCAAATCGTTATATACCAGTAACTCCATGCACATATATTTGCTTTCATTATATAGCTCTTCAGCATTTGCAGTGTTAGTAGCGGTCATTTCATATCTGAAAATATTAGTGCCGCCTATATTAGCCGGCTCAGCATCATTATTAACACCATCCCAAACAAATTGATGTTCACCAGCAAAAAAATTATCATCTATCAATGTGCGGACAAGTTCATTTTGCAGGTTAAGTATCTCCAGCTTGATATGGCTTGTTTCATCTACTATAAAGGAAATTACTGTCTGGGGTCTACCATTACCTTGTCCTTCAAAAAAAGTATTATTGATGCTTACCATGAGCCCCTGCACAGGATTATCTGCACTATCAACTACCTTGAGACTGAATAATTCCCCACTCTCACTGGATTCATCACTGCAACTCAGCAGCAGCAAAGCTAAGATCACTAAGATAAATAATTTTTTCACTTTCTTTCCCTTATTTTTAATATCTATTAAAATTTAATGACGTAAACAATTTGCTAATAAGTGAAATAATTGTCAATAATTAAATAGGGTGTTCAATTCCCCTCAGCCAAGCCCTTGCGAATGGCTTGTCGAGCCGGCGCTTCGCATAGGCTGATGCCTCCGCAATGGTCGCTCAGAGGGCAAAGAATTTAAAAAATCAAATTAACCCATTTATCAAGGTAATTTATACACCAGTTTACATATTATATTACTCTTTTGAAATGCCATCACACATAAATCAACCGTTACAATTTAATGATTAACACCCCATATCACGATAATCTATGCCTAAATAACTGAAATGTCATTAATTATCTTTATTAATTGTCCATATTTTATCCCCAGTACTCTCCCTGTGGGTTCCCTGTGGGTTACAACCATATCACTCCCCAATTTCGCTAAAAGATTCTCAAAATCCAATATTATATATTGTTACAACGTTTCTACAGAGAATACAGATAGTTGAGCGAAGTATTATGTTGTTATCAGCTTTTTTTACTATACACCGTTTAGGCTTTCAAGTCTTTTGTCACGAGTTTCGAATCACGGCGAAGAGATTTTTTTAGCCACGGATTACACAGATTTACACGGATATGATAAGGGGAAACGATGTTAAAGAATTATTTTAAAATAGCGATGAGAAGCCTTTGGCGGCATAAAGGTTATTCTCTGATCAATCTGATCGGGTTAACGGTATCATTGACTACCTGTTTATTGATATTTCTTTATGTTCAGGATGAAATGAGTTTTGATGATCACTGGCAGGATTCAGAGCGAATATATCGTTTGGAAAACCGCTGGACTGGTCCTACATGGGATTATCACTGGGCAGCGACACCTGGTATTTTTATCTTCAAGATAGCAGACCATTATCCGGAGGTTGAATCATATGTAAAAATATGTCCAGCAGAAGGAGTTTTTGTAGTTAACGATGAATCCTTCTCCGAAAAAAGCGGTTTGTATGCGGATTCGCTGTTCTTTGATGTTTTTGATTTTGAATTTATATATGGAAATAAAGAAACCGCTTTTAATGATCTTTATTCGATTGTACTCACCGAAAGTCTGGCGAGAAAGTATTTTGGAGATGAAAACCCCTTGAATAAAGGATTGCAGTATTTGAATTGGGAGCAATTCACAATATCGGCAGTGATTAAGGATGTTCCTGTTAATTCGCATTTCCATTTCAACTTTCTGATAAATATGGATCTATTGAGAACTCTCTGGGACGGGACTGATGAAGATAGAGCTCAATGTTTTTATTCTTATATAAAAACAACCGATGAAGCTGCGACTGAGGTTTTGCGGGAGAAAGTAAAAAAAGATTCTTATGAAATATTTGATGTACCTGAAGAGCATCAGACACCGGATCGAACCAGTGAAACTATTATCCAGCCTATTGGGGATATACATCTGAATGGACATGCGGAAAAGGAAATAGAAGCAAACGGGAACATTCAGGATATTTATATATTTATTTCAGTAGCGATATTTCTCCTGGTGATCGCCTGCATAAATTATATGAACCTGGCAACTGCCAAAGCAGTAAGAAGAGGTCGTGAGATAGGCATCAGAAAAGTAGCAGGTGCTCAGCGAATACAGATCATTGGGCAGTTTCTGGGTGAATCATTTATGATGACCCTTTTGGCACTGCTCCTTTCTGTGGGCATCGCATATTTGCTGTTGCCTTATTTCAATGTTTTTTCAGGGAAAGCTTTGAGCATGGGCATTTTCAGTAATCTGCTATTGCTAAAACTCCTGTTAGGGTTATTATTGATCGGTACTTTGCTTTCTGGAATGTATCCCGCCTTTGTTATGGCAGGTT
>JAVCDJ010000213.1 GCA_030765845.1 Candidatus Stygibacter australis | reverse complement strand
ATCTGGGCAGTTTCATCAAATACCGAGATTATTTGCCCCATTAATAATGTCGACCACAGATATCTCGCTTTTGAATGTCCTTTTTGGTCATGATAAAGCCAGGAAATCCAGGCAAAAATGCCATAGGCAAAATAATGCCAGTTTTGCTGCAATTCATAAAAATCATGATTAAAATAATAATCTGTGAAGCCTTGCCCAATACCCATCATAATGATCACGCCGACAAAGATGAACAATGACTTTAATTTTACTCTTTTCAGGTTAATGATCAAAATAATCAATAATCCAAGAGCAATAGCAGATAAAACATAAGGAACCTGCAATCCAGCAACAGTATATGACCATTGACTGAACATCCCAATTGCCTGCTGCAAAAAGTTCCGCACAAGTAAAAATGGAGTGGCTACCAGCAGAAACTGAAATAGTAATAAATTCACCCGAGCTGTCATGTCTCGAGATTGCTTTTTTAACTTATTATGATCTTTTTTCATAGCGTCACTCTGTAGAAAATTTCTGCCCTCTAAGTCAATCTTTTTTATTACAGGAAAATTATAAAATTGTGAATTTTGAGCTTTCAAAAATAAATATCAGGTTCAATGAGCCCAATATTGAAGAGTAATGCAAGTAATAAATAGAAAGTCAACCAAGGCAATTGCAACTTTGGTAAATGGGATGGGACAGTTTTTCCGGTAACGCTGTTCCATCTGGTTTTTACCATTAATACAACTACTTGATGAGAACTAACTATCTGTATTTTAGGGATAAGGAATTATGCGATTTGATAATATTATTAGAAAACTCTTGACTTTAGAAGGGTAAAAAAATCTGGTATATGATTGGAGATAATATATGATACAAGAGATATTAATTAATGCTCATTCCTATGAGAAAAGGATAGCTATAATAGAAGACGGCAAACTTGTGGAGCTGTATTCCGAGAGTATTGAGAATCAGGAAGTGGCAGGCAACATATACAAAGGCATCGTTAAAAGCGTGTTGCCGGGTATGGGAGCTGTGTTTGTGGATATAGGGTTAAAAAGGACAGCATTTTTACATTATTCGGAACTAGATGCAGATTTTTTAAACGAAAAACAACAGAAAATCCGTAAGAAAAACGATTCTTCAACAATTGATCAGATTTTCATCGTTGGCGATGAAGTTGTAGTACAGATAAAAAAACCTCCCCTGAATAAAAAAGGAGCAAGTCTAACCTGTCGTTTAACTATTCCCGGAAAATTCCTGGTATTTATGCCATACAAAGAAAAAGTAGCAATTTCCCGCAAGATAACAAGCGGCAGTCAAAAGCACAAATTTAGTGATATCCTGAAGCGCATCAAAGATCCTGAAGTAGGCATCATTGTAAGAACTGATACAGAGAATTCTACAGAAGAAGATTTTGCGATGGAATACAAAACTCTGGAAGCTGTCTGGAAACAGGTAAAGAAGGGCAAAGAATTTCTGAAAGGACCCCTGTGTTTATTTAATCAAAATGAATTGATCTTTATGCTGACTCGTGATCTATTTAATTCCCATGTGGAAAGATTAATAGTTGATGACAAACAATATCGTGATAAGATAGTAACACAATTGAAGAGTATTGCCCCTGAATTGATCAAGAAAGTGGAATTATTCAAAGAAAGCACTCCCTTATTTGATGTGTATGGCATTGAGAAAGATATTCACCGCATCAGTAATTCCCGCATTCCGCTGGCGAGTGGTGGCAATCTGCGGATTGAGCGAACAGAAGCTCTGGTATCGATAGATGTCAACACCGGCTCTTTTACTGGATCAAACCACTATAATGAAACAATACTGCGAACTAATATGGAAGCAGCATTTGAAGTTGCCCGTCAGGTTCGTTTACGGGATTTAAGCGGAATCATGGTAGTTGATTTTATTGATATGAGTACTCAGGCACACCGTGATAAAGTATATAAAGAGCTGAAAAGCTATATGAAGAGAGATCGTGCCCGAAACAAGGTTTATCCTTTCAGTCCTTTAGGCTTGATAGAAGTATCTCGCAAGCGAAGACGACCTGAAGTGATCATGAATCTATCTGAAGTATGCCCACATTGCAATGGAACTGGCAGATTACTGGCAAAGGATTCCGTTGCTGTGAAATTATACAGGTGGCTTCAGCGAAGTGAATTTTTTATCAGCCAGGAGCCTTTGGTAATTCGAGTTCACCGCAATGTGTGTCATTTTATTGATTCCCACCCGGAATTTCTTCAGGATTATGCCAAGCGGATAGAGGTTCTGGAAGACCCGGAGATGGAACATCATCAGTTTAAAGTAGTACTGGAAAAAAGTGGCAAAGATATAACGGAAGAATATAAGTCTTGACATATTAGCGCGAAGCAAAAATATTGTAAATTCGGGATTAATGAAGGGTAATTTTTAAGGAGATATATTATGTACGCGATAGTAGAGTTTAAAGGAAGCCAGTACAAAGTCGAAAAAGACCAGGTACTGAAAGTGGCATTTCTTGGCGAAGATTTGGAACCAGGCACAGAATTGGCTATAGAGCGTGTGTTGATGTTCAAAGATTCTGATGATATCCAGATAGGTCATCCCACCATCGAAAATGCTAAAGTAATGTGTGAAGTATTAAGTCATGGTAAAGAGAAAAAAATCATTGTCTTCAAGAAGAAACGTCGTAAGACATATGAGAAGAAGCAGGGACATCGTCAGAATTTCACCATGATCAAGGTAAAAGAGATAATAAATTAATTAGGGGGCAGCATGGCACATAAAAAGGGAGTCGGCTCAAGTAAGAACGGAAGAGACAGTAATGCTCAATACCTGGGCGTAAAAAAATATGGTGGTGAATTTGTGAGAGCCGGGAACATATTAGTGAGACAAAGGGGCACCCGGATCCATAAAGGTGAAAATGTAGGACTTGGAAATGATTTCACTTTATTCAGTTTAGTAGATGGACATGTTCATTATCAGACCAAAAAGGCTAACAAAAAATTTGTAAGCGTGATACCTAAAGAAAATTAAAATATTTCTTAGAAAAAAATTCAGGCAGCTTAATTAGCTGCCTTTTTTTGTGTGAAAAATTATTCACTATAAAACGATCCCGTTATTAACCTTGACATTGTCATCAAGCAAAAAATATTAGTGATGAGGAAGGGAAGAATATGCGAGTATTATTTGTGATAGAATCAATGCCATGTCATCGGTTTTTAAAAGAGGCTCAGGCTTTGAATGCTTTAGGTATTGAGCTGTATATGTGTTATCGAAAACGCGGAGCGACGATAGCAAAAGATGCTGACTTTTCTATATTCAAATCGATTTTGACCTTAAAGAAACGTCAGAGATTTTTCAAGAAGAAGCTGCTGCAATTTATTAAAGATAATCGGATAGAAGTTATTCATTATCATAATTATCCTGACAGGCTGGGTTTTCAAGTGCTGAATTATGGTCTCAAGATACCAGTTGTCTATGATCAGCATGATCTGATGAGTATCCAGAAAACCAAATTCAACCGAAAAAAGAAATACTGGGAACAATATTGTCTGGAAAATGCTGATGGAGTAGTGTTTGTAACTGAACACTATCAGAAAAAATCCTTTGAGCTATATAACATAAGAGCACCACATATAGTATTACCAAATCTCACCTCACAGAATGTAATCAAAGAAATTGCTTCATCTGAGGAAAAACTTTCATGTCAAGACGGTAATATCCATTTAGTGTGGGTTGGTCACATTAATTCTGATGATACTCATCATAAATGTATGCTGAAATCATTCAGGGTATTATCCGAGCGGGGATTTCATATCCATGTGTATCCCACCCGCAGCAAAGAATATCATGATTATCGAGAAATTGCTAATGTGCATTTGCATGATCAATTGAGCTATGAAGACATGATGAAAAAAATCAATATCTATGATGCCGGGATTGCTATTAATAATCCCTATATGCCTGATAAAACCAGAATGTACACTTTATTGCACGTCTTTCAGAATAAATTGAATGATTACATTTTTGCTGGAATACCCGCAATCACGCTTAATTCTTTTGAACCCATGGCAGACTATATCAATAAATACGAAGTAGGATTCACCTTTGACACATTAGAGGAAATGACTCCCGAGATGATCAGGGAAAAAATGCCTCAATACCTTACAAATATTTCTGAGAAGCGTCCTGTATTACTTAAAAAGATAAATCAGCAGGTGGAAGAAGTGATAGCACTATATCATGATTTAAAGGAAAAGAAACAGGATGGCACGTCATAAAGTAAGCGGGTTTGTACTCTGCCGGAATTCAGAAGCTGTTATCCGGGATTGTCTGGAATCAATTAAATTGTGTGATGACGTATTAGTGGTGGATGGGAAACAATGATCTCAGATCTAAATTGAGGAAGAATTTGAATGAAATTAATAAAGTTAAATAACATTTATGATATAACTTTTGTTTGCCGAAAGGATTACGATCACTTTGCTCAACCGATTCTGAAAGAGCTGGAGAAGAAATACCGAATTCAGTATCTATATCTGAACCATAAATTAGAGTATTGGCATTTTTTAGTAAGGGGCAGGGTTATTTGGGTTGAATGGGCAAATAAATTTGCATTAACAGTCTCGAAAAAGAGATGGAAAAATAAGAAACTGATCATTCGCTTACATAGATATGAAATTCTTTCAAAATATATGAATAAAATTACCTGGGGGAATGTGAATAAACTGGTATTTGTTAATGAGCACTTTGAAAACGAGTTTAAAGAAAAAATAAGTTCGGAAGTGAATGCAATAACAATACCTAATGCAATTGATATAGATTCATTTCCTTCTCTTCCCCATTTGTATGGGAAATCTATCTGCGCCTATGGTTTTGGTTTCGATCCAATAAAAGGCTATGATCAATTAATCAATATGTTTGGCAAATTAGTAAAAAGGGATCCTGACTTTCATCTTACTATTATGGGCATGATAACGAAACAAGATACATCTATAAGACATCTTAAAGAGATCAAGGATCAAATAATAGCTTTAGGACTTGTGGAAAATATTTCAATAATCGAAAGACAGTGTGTTGATTCTCTGGTTGATGACAGATCAAACGTGGTAAGCTTTTTACAGAATCATGATATAATTATGAGTTATAGTCACACAGAATCTTTCCATTATGCATTTGCTGAGGGAATGTTATGTGGTTTAGAAGGATTTTATAATATGTGGCATAACTCATTAATCAAGAATTATTGGAGAAATTGGGGCTACGGATCAGAGGAAGAATTGATTGATAGTATAATAAAATGGACAAATTTATCACAATTAGAAAAAGAGAGAAAAGCACAAGAGAATCGGGAATATATAATAAATAATTTTAGCTCAGAAGTAATAAGCAAGAAATACGAAAAAATATTCTGGGAGTGACAATAAATGTATCGTCAAAAAGTTAGTGGATTTGTCCCCTGTCAAAACTCAGAGGCTGTAATCCGGGAGTGCCTGGAGTCTTTGCGGTGGTGCGACGAAGTATTAGTAGTAGATGGCTATTCTACTGATAAAACCCTTGAAATTGTAAATGAATTTGAGAATACCAGAATAATCCAGCATGAGTATATAAATAGCGTAAAACAGAAAGCATGGGCATTGCCTCAGGCAAAATATGAATGGATATTTCAGCTTGATTCTGATGAGCGTTGTACTCCAAAACTGCAAAAAAGAATAGAAAAAATACTGAGTCAGGAAACCATCTCAGGATATTGCTATAAATTCAGAATGAAGACCATATTATTTGGCAAATTGCTTAAGCATGACGTTTATACGGGATATCGCACTAAAAGATTTTACCGTAGAGAGATCTATAAAACATTTACGAAAAGCAGAGTGCATGGACGTCTGATCCCCCCCGAACCTTCGATATTTATCAGCGACGTTTACGTTTACCATGATCCAATCCGCAATTTCAGTCAGAACTGGCAGAAAATGATCCGTTATGCAGAATGGGCAGCTCAGGATCTATATGATAATAAAGTAAAAGTGCACTGGTGGAACCTTTTATTTCAACCAGCTATAAAATTCTGGAGGTTTTACCTTTTAAATGCCGGGTTCCGGGATGGTCTTGCCGGGATCATAATGTGCACCTTTGGTGGTTTAGCCGTATTTATGAAATATGCCAAGCTCTGGGAACTCTATCAGAAGAATGAAAAAGCAGAAGTCTGAAAAAATTATCCTCATCCAATTAATGGCAATCGGAGATGTGCTGATGTGCACTCCCGCCATAAGAGCATTATACCATAAATTCCCAGATGCTGAGATCAGTTTTCTGGTGAGTGATTATGCTTATGACGCTTTAAAATATAATCCTAATATTGATAAATTGATAATTTATCCCAGAAATCTTAGCCGATCAGGTTATATCCGATTTCTATTTTCATTGAGACAGAAAAAATATGACCTGTTAATAGATTTCCAGAATAATCCCCGCAGTCATATTATGAGTCTGATCATCAGAAGTCTCCGAAAAATCAGCATTAAAAGCAAAAGACGAAATTTTGGTTACAGCGATCTTATCTCTTCCCCGCCAGTAGAAATTTATGCGGCAATTGCCAAGCTGAAGTTGTTAACACCTCTGGGCATTGATGAAAAGCAGGATTTTTTACCCGAAATGCCTTTTCACGAAAATGATCTGAATGATGCACGAGAAACGTTACAGCATCTGGTTTATGACAATAATAAACCAATTATAACTCTATCCCCCGTGACTAAGCGTCTTTATAAGATGTGGAATACAGATAATTATGCCAGACTTTGTGATCACCTGATCAAAGAACATGATGCCCAGTTAGTTTTCACCTGGGGTCCTGGTGAAAAGGAAGTGATAGATGAGATCATCTCAAAAATGAAAGAAACAGCACCTGATCTTGATTATAAGATCAAAGGGCTGCTTCACCTGACGGCACTTTTCAGCCTGGCAGACCTGCATATTGGAAATGATAACGGACCCCGTCATTTTGCCATCAGCTGCGGAACACCTACGATCTGCATTTTCGGGCATATTAAGGAAACACACTGGACTCCTCCAGACAGCAAAATTCATCTCATCATCAGTCCCCAGGATAGAAGTGAAAAACCTGTCATTCCCCGTATAAATTCTATAATTTTTTCTGATGTTCTAGCAGCCTGTGATCTGTTGCTCCAGAAAATAAATAAAAATTAGTCAGGATTTCCCCAGCCTGAAACCAACCCCGATTGTATAGATACTAAAAACCCTATAAGCCCAATTTAAACAGTCATTTAGCCTTCTTACGGCCATTCCAGAAGCCCTAAGGAGAAGCAACAAAGCACGTACTCACATTAAAATGTCACTACGTGCTATGTTGTTCTGGGTACTTTCTGGTTTAAGTATGAAAAGAGATAGCGAGATAGATAAAATATAATTATGCTTGACTATAAGGAGGCAGATGATTTTTCTGGTTTGTTAATAAAAAAAAGTAATAAAAAAGAAGCACCTGCTTCTACCTTACGGTTTCCGGCGGGAATACTTGTTAAGGTTAAGAGATTTAGTTGAGAATATGCGCAATGCGCAAAGATTCCGGCTATGACGGGTGCAATGAAGCATCCGTTTTTTTTATTATGGAACAAGGAGGACATTATTTCCATACGCATAAGAAGAGGTAAGGCGAAATTAAAGCCAACCGTCCCTAAAGAGCGGGTAAACCGCGGTATTAAAGCTGACCCGATAAGACTGATAGACGCCAATGGTGATCAGGTAGGTGTAGTATCACTAACAGAGGGTCTTCAGAAAGCAAGAGAGAGTGAATTAGACTTAGTGGAGATTTCAC
This sequence comes from Candidatus Stygibacter australis, assembly GCA_030765845.1. Taxonomy (NCBI): domain Bacteria; kingdom Pseudomonadati; phylum Candidatus Cloacimonadota; class Cloacimonadia (SeqCode); order Cloacimonadales (SeqCode); genus Candidatus Stygibacter; species Candidatus Stygibacter australis. The sequence goes on along the minus strand of JAVCDJ010000213.1, from coordinate 2,194 downwards.
CTAATGCTGATCCACCAGTCTGCAGGATTCTTGATTTTGGTTCATATCATTATCAGAAAGAGCGTAAATTGCGTGAAAGCAGGAAGAAACAGCATATCGTACAGGTGAAAGAAGTAAAATTCGGGCCTAATACAGAGGAGCACGATTACAATTTCAAAAAGAACAATGCTCTGAAATTTTTAAGGCAGCATAACAAAGTGAAATTCACTGTCCGTTTCCGAGGAAGGCAATTAGCCCATAAAGAATTAGGATTTGAAGTATTATCTCGTCTTGAGAAAGATCTGGCAGATTTTATGGAAATCGACTCAAAACCACAAAGTGAGGGTCGTCAAATCTTTATGGTAGTATCTCCCAAGCGTGATATAGATAAGATTTGCGAGGCGAAGTCAATGACAGCGTTAACGTCTGATCAGGAAAACGATAAAGAACAAGAATAAATAATAATAAAGAAAAGCAGCGTAGCTTTCAGGAGGAAAGATGCCGAAACTGAAAACAAGAAGATGTGTCGCTAAGCGATTTAAGAAAACCGGAACGGGTAAATTGAAGCGTTCCCATGCCTTTGCTGGTCACTTTTTTACCAAAAAGAGTGCTACTCGCAAAAGAAATTTACGCCATTCTGATCTGGTATCTAGCAGTGATGCAAGCAGAATGAAAAAAATGTTAGGAATGTAAGGAGAGAATTATGCCACGTTCAATGAATAATGTAGCCGCACATAAAAGAAAGAAAAAATATTTGAAATTAGCCCGTGGATATCGGGGTGGAAGAAGTAAATTATACAAAACAGCACGTCAGGCAGTAGAGAAGGGATGGCTATATGCATACCGTGATCGCAAAGCCAAGAAACGTGAATTTCGCAGACTTTGGATAATCAGAATCAATGCTGGAGCACATTTACACAATATGTCTTATAGCCAGTTAATCCACGGATTAAAGCTTGCAGAAGTAGAGATAGATCGTAAAGCATTGGCATTTTTGGCATTTAACGAGCCGGATGCCTTTACCAAACTTTGCGAAGAAGCAAAATCAAAACTGAATTAGGGTAATTTTGTCCCGAAGCGGATCAGAAAGATGAAAGAAGAATTACAGAAGCAGATATCTAAAGCCAAAAAGGCAATAGAAGAGTCCTTGCGTCAGCATGATCTGATGCAGTTGAAATCGCAGTATCTGGGTAAGAAAAGTGAATTGAATGCTTTTATGAAGCGTTTAAAGGAGCTACCTGCTGAAGAACGTCCAGCTTTTGGCAAGATAGTGAATGATGCTAAGCAGCAGCTTGAAGAAATGATCAATAACCGTTTATTGAAACTGAAAGAAAACGAGTATGCAGCAACACTACAGGCAGAGCATCAGGATCTAACGATGCCGGGCAAACGACATGTAAGCGGAGCTCTTCATCCGATCACCCAAACCTGGCGAGAAATAGAAGACCTTTTCATCCGTTTGGGTTTTCAAGTTGCTGATGGACCTGATATTGAAGATGAATATCACAATTTTGATGCCTTGAACACACCAGCAGATCATCCAGCTCGAGATCTTTCTGACACCTTTTATATAGAAGGTGACGTACTTTTACGGACACATACATCTCCAGTTCAAATAAGAACAATGGAGAAATTTAAACCACCTATTAAGATAATATGCCCTGGCAGGACATATCGAAATGATAATGATGCCACTCATTCACCTTGTTTTCATCAGGTAGAAGCACTAGTTGTGGATGAAGGAATCAATATAGCAGATTTGCGTGATATGCTTAATTATTTTGCACAGCAGCTATTTGGTCCAGAAATAGCAGTACGAATCCGACCGCACTTTTTCCCCTTCACTGAACCAAGTGCAGAGATGGACATGGTGTGCCCGAAGTGCCTGGGCACTGGATGCAGTTTGTGTAAAGATACAGGCTGGCTGGAGCTGGGTGGAGCAGGAATAGTAGATCCCAACGTATTTGAATATGTGGGAATCGATAGCGAGAAATATACTGGATATGCTTTTGGATTAGGTATAGACCGGATAGCAATGCTTCGTTATGGAATCACTGATATGAGAATGTTATTCAACAATGATCTCAGATTTTTGAGCCAATTTAAATAGTGAAACGTGAGTAAATAGATTATGAAGATAAGTTATAACTGGTTGCGGGAATATATTGATATAGACTTAAGCACTGAGAAGCTTGAAGAGGAATTGACCTTTTCC
>JAVCDJ010000212.1 GCA_030765845.1 Candidatus Stygibacter australis | reverse complement strand
TAGCGGAGATAAACTGGATAAGGCTTCAACCAAGATTGGTCAGGGATATGATCCCAAGACTAGTGGCAAACCTTATGTTTCATTGGAATTCAATAAAGAGGGTGCCAAAATATTTAAAACTGTAACGGGACAAAACATTAAACGTCGTCTGGCAATTGTGCTCGATAATGTAGTTTATGTTGCTCCGGTTATTCAAGATAGAATTCCCAGCGGACAGGCCCAGATCACTGGATCATTCAGCCTGGATGAAGTTCAAGATCTTGTGATCGTACTGGAATCAGGAAATCTTCCTGCGCCAGTGAATGTAATTGAAGAAAGAACTGTAGGACCATCACTTGGTAACGATAGTATTCGTGCTGGTGTGAGAGCTGCGTTACTGGGATTGGCACTGGTAGTAGTATTTATGATAATCTATTATGGTTTATCAGGAATAGTGGCAGTAATCGCCCTGATGATGAATATGGGCTTTATCCTGGCGGTATTGACCTCATTGCAGGGAACTTTGACTATGCCGGGAATAGCAGGTTTGATCTTGACCATAGGTATGAGCGTGGATGCAAATGTGATCATTTTTGAGAGGATCAGAGAAGAGTTAAAGTCAGGTAAAACAGTACGTTCAGCAGTAGATGCAGGATTCAGCCGAGCATTGGTAACAATTCTCGATGCGAACCTCACAACCCTGATCACGGCACTTGTACTTTATCAATTCGGTACAGGTCCGATCAAAGGATTTGCAGTAACCCTCTCCATCGGTATTGTCGGTTCAATGTTTAGCGCGATAGTTTTAGCAAAAGCTATTTTTGATGGTATGATCACCAACGTCAACCGGGACAAACTGAGTATATAGGGGGAATGATGAGATTTTTTGGCGAAACTAAAATAAATTTTATAGGCAAACGAAATATAGCTTTTGCAATTTCTGGAGCAGTGATTTTAATTGGTATCATTTTCATGTTCATCAGCGGCTTGAAATACAGTATAGATTTTACTGGTGGATTGTCACTGGAACTTGAGATGACACCTAATACAGAAGCAGCAGCAATAGTATCTATAGAAGATATCAGACAGGTATTAAGAGATGAGGAAATAACTGATACAGAAATCCAGGAATTGCATGATATGGAAGGCAGGAGACTGATACTGATCAAAACTCAGGTTACTGGCGAGGAAGAAGCCCGAACCGGATTTACCAAGGGTGATCGTATCGTTAAGATCCTTCAGAATAAATTCCCTGATAACTACAATCCTGAGACGTTTGTGCGTCAGCAGGACGAAGTGGGACCAAGGATTGGTGAGGAGCTTAAAGGAAAAGCTATACTTGCTATATTCTGGGCTTTAGTGGGAATTATCATATATATCTGGTGGCGTTTTGAATTCACTTTTGGTATTGCAGCTATTGCAGCACTGGTGCATGATATTTTGATCACGGTAGGTATATTTGCCATCTTTGGTAAAGAGGTCAGTCTGCCGGTGGTTGCTGCCCTGCTAACCATCGTGGGATACTCTCTTAATGATACCATTGTGGTGTTTGACAGGATCCGCGAGGATATCAAGAAATATCGTAAACAAACCTATGCGGATATTATCAATAAATCAATCAATGAGACATTGAGCAGAACCATCATTACTTCAGTGACTACTTTCCTGGTAGTACTCTGCCTTTATATCTTTGGTGGCTCAGTGATCAATGATTTTGCTTTTGCTCTTTTGATTGGTGTGGTCGTGGGTACATACTCTTCGATATTTATTGCCAGCCCAATTCTGGTTGGATACTTCAATAAACGCTTAGCATCAAGAAAGAAAAAGTAAATATTTAGAAATAGAAAAACCCCCAGGAATTCCTGGGGGTTTTATTTTTTATCAAAAATTTATTAATTAAGCAATTATCTGCAGATGCCTCTTTCTGCTTTACGGACAAAATCAATGAATTCTATCTGCCAGGGTGCAGGTGATTCAATCTTTTCAGCTTCTGCCATCGCTTGAGCTGTATTATATCCTTTACGGTAGAAAATACGATATATCTCCTTGATCCCCTTGATCTCTTCAGCAGTAAAACCTTTCCTCTGTAAACCTACAGTATTCAATCCATGCAGCTCGTAGGGGAATCCTTCACCTCTGGTGAAAGGGGGGATATCTTTTTTAATGCCGGATTTACCACCAATAAAGGCATACTTGCCAATTTTCACAAACTGATGGATTGCCACCATACCTCCAACGGAAGTAAAATCATCAATAGTGATATGACCAGCGAGATTAACGGCATTTGCCAGAATTACATTATTACCCACATGGCAGTTATGTGCCAGATGTACATACGCCATCAGCAGGCAATTTGAACCAATAGAGGAATCTTCGTCAGTAGTTGCAGATCTATTAAGGGTAACAAATTCTCTAAATGTATTATTGTCGCCAATATTAAGATAAGTAAGCTCGCCATTATATTTAAGATCCTGAGGGTCAGTTCCTGCTGTAGCTCCATGATGAAAAGTGTTATTATCACCCATGCGGGTATGACGGTAGATAAGAACATTGGACATTAATCTATTGCCGTTTCCAAGTATTACATCTTCTCCGATAATGCAGAAGGGTCCTATGTGATTATTATCACCTAATACAGCAGATTCATCAATTATTGCAGAAGGATGGATATAATTCGCCATTTAAGCTCCTAATAAGAATATATTTATTAGCGATTAACTATTTTCGCCATGAAGTCACCTTCGCAGACTTTGGTATCAAACACAAAAGCATCGCCATGCATTTTCGCCAATCCCCGCTTCATAGAGATCACTTTCAGTTCAAAGCGCAAGACGTCTCCAGGTAATACCTGCTTCCTAAAGCGCACATTATCAATTGTAGCGAATAGAGCTAGACTCTCCTGGGGATTATCTACTGAATTCAGCAGCATAATTCCACCAGTTTGAGCCATTGCTTCCACAATAAGAACCCCTGGCATTACTGGATGTCCAGGAAAATGACCCTGAAAGAATTGCTCGTTAGCAGTAACATTCTTGATGCCCACTATGCTCTCACCGGGGACAAATTCAATTACTTTATCCACCAGCAGGAAGGGGTATCTATGAGGTAATATGCGCTGGATAGCATTAATATCAAATACTATATTCTGATTACGCTTTTTCTGGTACTGGATCTGCATCTGCTGCTTCATATAGATTTTCTTAAGTTTCTTCACTAATTCCACATTAGTTTTATGACCAGATCTTGCTGCTAGGATATGTCCTTTGATAGGTACTCCCAAAAGGGCAATATCACCAATCAGATCAAGCACTTTGTGCCTTACAAATTCGTTGTAATAACGCAGAGGTGTATCATTGATCAAGCCATTGGAATTTACACTTATTTCCTGATCCATATGAAAAATATCTTTAAGTTTCTGGATCTGTTCTGGCGGAGTTTCCGGATCTGCTACAACCATAGCATTATCCAAAGAGCCACCCTTGATCAATCCAGCAGCTTTGAGTGCCAGGATTTCATGCAGGAAGCAGAATGTACGAGCAGAAGCGAAATCTTCCTCAAACACTTTTAGTGAAGGCATCCAGGTATATTGAGTACCGACTGCCTGATGCGGATAATCTACCATGAATGTGATTTTAAGACTGTCCGAAGGGACAATAACTATATCCACGCTGTCCGCCGGGGCTGAAAATGAAATTGCTTCAGTGATCTCAAAATATTCTCGAATACTGGATTGTTCCACTATTCCAGCCTGCTTAAGCAATTCCACATATACTATGGCACTGCCATCAGCAACCGGCACTTCTGGTCCTGTGACTTCTATTCGGATATTATCAATTGTTAAACCTTTGATAGCAGCCAGGACATGCTCAATAGTAGCAACAGTGGCTTTTCCAATCCCAATTGTAGTTCCGCGCGATATATCAACTACATGTTCGATATCAGCTGGAATTTCAGGATTACCTTCCATATCTGTTCTGACAAATACCATTCCTGCATTTTCATCTGCTGGTTTAAAAGTTATGGTTGATGTCTCCCCCGAATGTAAACCAATGCCACGGTAACTGACTTTCTTCTTAATAGTTCTTTTGTACTCTCTCATACTATTCAGATTCCTTTAATTTCTTCCGAAAATACTTCACAATCTCAGGAAGATGCTTCTCAGAAGCCATAATTCGTTTGGTTAATCCAGCATCACGAGCGGGATAACCAAAAATCTTTTTCCCGGCAGGAACATTACCAGTAACACCGGATTGAGCACCTACCATAACTTCATCACCGATATAAATGTGACCAGCAGCACCTACTTGACCTGCCAGATAGACCCTGTCACCTATTGTGGTATTGCCAGCAAGTCCTACCTGAGCACAGATGATCGTGCTTTTTCCAATCACGCAATTATGTCCGATCTGAACCAGATTATCAATTTTCGTATTTGCACCAATTACAGTTGATCCCAGAGTTGCCCGGTCAATGCAGCTATTCGCCCCGATTTCCACATCGTCATGGATGATAACATTACCCACCTGCGGTAATTTGAACTGTTTACCCTGATGAAGCAGGAAGCCAAAACCATCTGCCCCCACTACCACTCCACTGTGAAGTATTACTTTATTACCAATCCGGCAATCTTCATAGATATTCACATTAGCATAAAAATGACAGTTTTCTCCAATCTCCACGTTCATGCCGATATAGCAATTAGCACCAATTCTGGTTCCACTGCCGATTTTTACACCCTCTGCAATTACTGTATTTTCACCCAGTTCCACGTCTTTTGCGATTTCGGCTGTTTCATGGATTGCCAAACTTGGATGACGTTCCTTTTTTAATAAAGGTTCATCCAGTTCAAGCCATTTCTGAACCAGCATCATATAAAAAATATAAGGATTTTCTGTTTTAAAAAGATTCGACCCAGTTATCAGTTTCACATCAAAATCAGCAGGGACAAAGATCAAGCCGGCTTTAGTCTGAAGCAATTTATCATAAAATGATTTATTCTGGTAAAAGCAGACAGAGTTTTCATTTGCTTCTTCAAGCTCTGATACGTTATTCAATTCGATAGTTTTCCTCTCAACCAATTCTCCCGGTATCCACTGGGAAATAATGACTGGGGTAAACTCAGACTTAAAGACTTTCATTTCTAATTATCAGTTTCACCATCTGTGAGTTTATTCATTCTTTCAATCACATCATCAGTGATATCCAGACTGGGAACTGCATATAAAATTCCACCAGTAGAGGCATCAAGCACGATATCGATATTGTCATCAGTCGAAATGGCTTCAATTACGTTCTTGAGCTTGTCCAGAATGGGTTCCAGCAATTCAGCATTTTTCTGCATTGCTTTTCCGTTATCACCAAATATCTCATTTACTTTGGCATCTCTCTGGTCAGCGAGTTCTTTGATCCTGTTCTGAGCTTCAGTTTTTCCTTCTTCTCTAAGGATCATTTTCTTCTGCTCATAGTCATCACGCAGTCTTTGGATTTCGGCATCCATTTCTGCTACTTCATCCTGCCAGGCTTGCTGTTCTGCCTGAAAAAGCTGCTGTGCTTCCTGAGTGTCCTGACTTTCCATCATCACTCTATCAGTATCAATATAAGCTATGCTCAAAGATGCTGCATATACTGCGCTACTACCCAGTATTGCCAGTATCACTAATAATATAGTTCTTCTCATTATTCCTCCATAAGGCATCATTATGCCGTAATCTTTTTGATAAAAAGCACTTTCTCTTTGATAACATATTTACGTCAACATAAATTTAAAGCCTGTAAGGAACTACTCCCAGTGATTGATCATGTTTTTTTTATATTTTACTCAGGGGATATTTTATATTCAAGATATGATATTTGTCAGCGATCCTTAAAATCCATTCAGAGATTGTGTTACCAGAGCAAACATCTCTGCTGATTTTTTGCAGTAAATGTAAATAAGTTGTAATCAAGATTCATTTGGATCATGATAAAATAAATTGCTATTAACATAACAAGTGTTATGGGCAGGGGCTGTAACTTACAAAACTTGTTCTAAAAGCCACAGGGAATCCACAGGGAGGGTACTGGGAGTGGAATGTTGGATGTAATAGTATGATAAATTGTGGTATATTAATAAATTACTGGATGAGATGGGATTTTTTAAGATAATTTGATTGTAAATGGTAGTTACAGGATTTAAAAGATTTTTTTTCGAATAATACGATTGGTATATTTTGTAATGTGGTGAGATTTTAACTACAAAAGCCGCTAAATGCCACGATAAAATGTTATAAAAGCAAAATATATTATTTTTCTGTGTAGATAATATTTGTTTTAGATAGGGATCTCCTCTATATGATTCTTCTCTTATTGGGACAGTAAATTATTTTGTGATTTTGGAATATAAATGGGTGGATTCCAGGCTATGTAGTTATGAAGTACATTTATCACTGGATGGTGTAAATTTAACTTGACATCATTTAAGCTGTTGTTCCATATTTGAATTTGTTATTGACTATGTAAATATCTTAGAGGAGATATTGATTATGACTGCTTTCAGGTACTGGTTAATGATTTTGCTAAGTGAATATATATATATATATACGGCGATCAGATCATACACAGCAGGAAGCTTGCAGTCGATTTTCCTGGAAGATCGTTTTAAATTCGGCTGATGGCAAGGGGGTGTCTAATAATTCAATATAGAACACTGATTAGACGGATTTCGCGAATTTACACTGATCCGAAAATGATACTAACTTATTCACTGTTACTAACCTTAT
>JAVCDJ010000211.1 GCA_030765845.1 Candidatus Stygibacter australis | reverse complement strand
CAGCAAACAAATCGTATCCAGATGAGCTGGTGCTCATTTTCTGAGGCATTTGGGCTGCTTCTGAAAGCAGTTTTATCTCAACCTTCATTTCTAATATTTTCTTGTTAATAAAAATTCTGCCAAATGATCAAGATAAATAGCTTTCTCACCATATCTTTCCAGTCTGGCTCGGGCATCTTCGATAAGTTTTTCCGCTTCCGTCCTTGATTCTTCTAATCCATTGATAGATGGATAAGTTGCCTTTTTCTGCTGAGTATCTTTACCGGTACTTTTGCCTAAAGTTTCTTGATCACCTTCAATATCAAGGATATCATCGATGATTTGAAAAGCAAGACCAATCTTCTCACCAAAAATTCGCATATTTTCAGTATCTGCTTCCGATGCTTTGCCCAAAATGCAGCCAAACCTGATCGCCAGGTTTATCAAACGCCCGGTTTTATTCTTATGGATATAATTAAGAGTCTTTTCATCAATATTTTTGCCTTCGGACTCAATATCAACCATCTGTCCCGCGATCAAACCCCGATGCCCTGTTTCCTGGCAGAATTCACGCAATAACAGTAATTTCAGCTTGTCATTTATTTCTGCATTATTGATAGATTCAATGGCATTAATGAGCAATGCATCTCCAGCCAGCAACGCTATATCTGCTCCATACAGCACATGACATGTCTTTTTGCCTCTGCGGTAATCATCATTATCTATATCCGGCAGATCATCATGGATCAAAGTATATGTGTGCAGCATTTCCAAAGCTGCTGCTACTGGTAATATCTTATCAGTTTCTATTCCAAAAAGCTGGTAAGTATGCAATAATAAATAGGGACGCAGACGTTTGCCACCAGCAAAAAGCGTGTGACGGATCGCTTTGTGTATCTGCTTGGGATATTCATCCTTGCGAGGTAAAAACCGATCCATCTCTATATTTACTAATTCTTTTTTCTCTTTTATATCTCTTTTCAGTAACATCCTGTCTTGGCTCATTAATTCCCCTATTTTGATAAAGCTATATCTTCTCTTTCCTGAATGAAATATTTGGCTGGGTTACGGTAACGGTTATATCTGTGCACTTCATAGTGAAGATGTGGTCCTGTAGAATCTCCCGTATTTCCCATGCGGCCAATAATTTGTCCCTTTTCCACTTCCTGACCTTTCTTCACCAGTATCTTGTTTAAATGACCATAAATCGTCTCAAAGCCGAAATCATGGGCAACTTTTATGTATCTTCCCATCATTGCGGTTCGCGTAGTCACCGTCACCTTGCCTGATGCTGTGGCATATACCGGTGTTCCCACTTTATTAGCAAGGTCTACACCGTAATGAAAATCTTTTTTATTGGTTACAGGATGACGCCTGTTGCCATATCTTGAAGATATTCTCCCGAAGGTGGGATAGATGGAAGGTGTGCTGCGATAAAGATCACTTCGTAACTGATAATTCTCATGCAGTTCCTCATGGGTTTGATAATTAAATGCCACCTTACCCCTTAGATCATTAAGCCGGTTGACCAGCAGATTATATTCCAGATTGGCTTTAGGATCGCTCAAGCTTAGTTCATTATCTATCTGCGGCAATCCTCCAATACCCATTTTTCGCACTTCTTTATTGATCTCTTTAAAATTCTCCCGCGAACGGATATCATCTTCCCAGTTTTGCATCAGTTCCAGACGGATCATGATCGAATCTATCTCACAATTCAAACTGGTTATCTTATCCTTCAGCAAAGAATTTTCCTCCATCACCAGATATGATTTTCGCATATCACCATATCCATGATATATATATATTACTCCTGATACAATTAAAACTACCAGCAGCAGCACTGTGATACTCACTGCTATCAGCATGTTTTTTCTCAAACTTAGCTTAAGTCTAAGATCTGTACCTTCTTCAAATTTCATGCTCATATATTACCTTATTCCTACATTTTTCCTATTATTTGCATAAATAAAATACCTAATCAATTGTCAAGCTATAATTTAACCTGACATCCTGCCGGAATTAATCAGGATTATCTAACTGCAGGAAAAGTTAGATTTATTTCTGCTAAGTATCCGGGTAACTAACCCTTGAAATTCAGGCAGTAAGAATATAACCCTTATACTCAAAAATTTCAGCCATCAATACTAGACAAACTTTATAATACGTTATTACAGAAAAAAGATGAAACAATTCTGCTATTTGATAAATTTTTCCTGAATTGACAGATTTTGAAGCAATTATTGAAAAATCCCATACCTTGCACAATTCATCTCCTTCACTTCTGTAATAACTCCTATTATTGCAACACTTTATATTAAGCTGAAAATTCTTTCCATTCTTCAAGTGCAAATCAGGAGGAACAACAAAGCACGTAGTGACATTTTTTTGTTAGATAGTTCTTTGTTGTTCCTCCTTAAGTTCGCTTATGGGGTGATAATGAAACAGGGGTATAATTTAAAATAAGATGAAAATAATAAATGCTGTAAGGTCTGAGGATTGTAGATCATGACTTTAATGAAAGCAATGGTGATTTCCATTGGGAAAAACTGTTTTAACAAACATAACAAGTGTGATAAAATTAGCTTATAACTTATAAAAACCATCAAACAAGCCACAGGGAACCCACAGGGAGTGTACTGGGGGCATGAATTGCGTACAATTGATATTGTAAATCACTTATATACATGGGAATGCGCTGAATTTATCAGGGATTTCTGCTCTTCTACTACAAAATTTCAGTTATGAGAATTATAAAGATTTCTATCAATACGAACAGATAATAATATTATAAACTATTTGGTTAATCAATATATGAAAATTGAACCTTCTCGTATTTGATATAATACAATGTATATTATTGATCAGATCGATTTCTATTATGGAAGGTAATTTGGGGAAGGGGACGATGGTATTACTACATGATAAATATTAGCAGTATGTTAGGTAATACAATAAATATTATAATGGAATGAATATTGCTTGAAATAGTAATTGAAATTAATTGAAACGCTATGAAATTATAGTCAAAAGAGAGTGTGATATACTTATTATAAGTAGTTTATATAAATTGAGGGATATTATTTATGTAACTGGTTACTGTAAATAATGTTTACAGCATGTTATGGTTAAATAAATTTTGGTAAATTGGTTTTCTTATAAAGTTAATTAAGGAAAAAATGAGTTAATAGGAGAATGAGAAAACGCTTGACCAGGGATATCAGGGGCGGAAATATTGAGTTAAGATACGAATGTAGATTGACTTAAGATTTGTGGGAATTACTGATTACCAGAAGTTCCCGATACATCGGGACAAGCTTTGTCCGGAGTACCGTTCAAAACTTCTGTTTGGCTGGGGATGACAATGATGGTCGTTCTCAAGTCAATCCACTGAGGAAATTGTCTTAACTCGATAACTTGCTGGGAGATAAGGGAAAAAAAGGAAATGTTATGAAGTTATATTTAGCTCTATGTGTTATATTTCTATCAGATAAAAACCAGGGATATGGCAGAAACACGGAAGATGATGCTCATAAAGTAATTTTGAATTTTGAGTGTTGAATTATGAATGAAATGGGGAGCGGGAATTTTTCCCGCTTCCCTTAATGTAAACCGGGAGTAGTAATGAGAGTAATTTTTTTGATAATTTTCATTGTTTTATGTTCATTGTTATCTGGTATTGATGTAGCTGGTTCCATTTATGAAGATACTGTGTGGAGTCCGGAGAACAATCCCTATCATGTTGTGGGTGATATCACGGTGGAAGAAGGAGCAAAATTAACTATTGAACCGGGAGTGCTGGTAATGATGAAGTCCATGATGATGTATGACCATGATGATTTCTTAAATAATGCACTTTATAGTTCTGCAAATCATACAGGAAATATCTTTGTGCATGGAGAACTGGAGACGATTGGCACGGAAACGGACAGCATCCGATTTACCAGGGATACTGATTCATTATACTATCACTGGGGTGTCATAAGGATATATAATCAGGATAGTAAAACACATTTCCGGCACTGCCATATAGATCATTCATCTGTAAGTTGGGCATTCATGTATCGCTTTGAAGGGGCTATTACTTCAAGTAGTAGTGATATTTTGATTGAAGATTGCTATTTTTTTAATAATTATACTAATATTGAAAAAGTTAGTGGTCAGGGTAGCTATATATCGGTAAGAAACTGCAGATTTATGACCGAGCTAGGTGAGATCGGAGATTACTGGGGTAATAATGGAATAGGATATTCGATTCGAACTGGTCCCGGATACTTTACAGGAAACTACTTTGAAAGCAAAAAACTATACTTGAGCGGATTAGTAGCATATAATGATTTTCGAGGAAATTATTTTTGGCAACCACACAACACTGGAGGGACACCTTTTTATGTTTACAAAAATGATTATGGATTACCATCAGGAACATATTGCGGGATACCGATCTTTGAAGATATTGATTGTGACCTTATCTTTGCCTGCAACGAAATAGAGGATTTGGTATGTATAGCTTTTGATATTGAACATGGTTACTTTTACTTTTTTGATAATTGTTTCACTAATACAGATATTATAATTGAATATAATCACTCATGGGATGGAGACGCCTATGTTTTCAATAATGTATTTGATAACAGCTTAGTTTCTTTTATGAGTGGTACTACACATATTTTCAATAATATCTCCATGAATACATCATCAAGCGGGATCAGACCCTGGCGAGCTGGGAGTTTTTTTAATAATGTATTTGTCAATAACTCCAATGTACTTGATTTTGATACAGATACAAATCCGTTTTATGGACCCTACGAAAATTGTGTATTTCTTGATTGTAATTATCCTATATCTGGTGATCCCTTATTCTTACCTGGTTTCAGGAACTGTCTGTTTGATTTTGATCTGCCTATCAGTATTATCAATCTGGGTGGTAATATAATAGATGAAGATATGGATGCTGAAGATGTATTCATCAATCCAGATAATGGTAATTTTCATCATATGCCGGGTTCTGTCTGCATTGATGCCGGATATGAAACAGGAAATCTTCCGGGGTTTGATTTTGGATATCGAAACAGGATCTGGGATGGAGATGGAGATGGAACAGCAGAAGTAGATATCGGTGTTTTTGAGTATGAAGCACCTTCTTTGGGAGGGATAGAGGGCTATACTCATAATCAGGAAACTTCTGAAATACTAAGAAATGTATTTGTATGTGATGATACTGAAGTATATCTATTTGATGTTAGCGATAGCACCGGATATTACCGGATCACGTTAGCGGATGGAGTATATGATCTAATTGCGGAGTTTCCTTTTTATCAGGACTTTATAATGCAAGGAATAACAGTGAATTATGGTGACTATACGGAGCTTGATTTGTACCTGGCACCAGAAGGTTATGTCGAAATAGATGAGCATGAAATCGTGGAAAATATAAATGGTTTGGAGCTATATAATTATCCTAATCCGTTTAATCCGGAAACGACAATATACTTCTCCACCACAGAGTGCACAGAGAACGCAGAGTTAATTATATATAATATAAGAGGTCAGAAAGTGAGAACACTTGTGGATGGGTTTTTACCTGCCGGAGAGCATTCTTTTAGCTGGGATGGACGTAGTGGACATATCGGACAGAGTGTTAGTTCCGGTATGTATCTGGTAAGGTTGAAAGCAGGAGAACAGCAAGCCTCGACGAAGATGCTACTTTTAAAATAGTAAAGATGAAGAAAAGATTTTTAGCCACAGATTACACTGATTAACACAGATTAAGTAAATAAAAGCATGTCTTATCCGTGCGAATCAGTGAAATCGGTGGCTTAACAGGAGTTATTATGTTTAGATATTTTGTAATTTTGATTTTTATTGTTCCGATGTTTCTGGTTTCTAATCTGATTGAGATAGATATCAATGGCGGGTTAGATTTTACTTCTATTCAGGCGGGGATTGAAAGCAGCGTCAATGGTGATACATTACTGGTATATCCGGGAGTATATGAAGAATTAATCAACTTTGGGGGTAGAAATATTACCGTGATCAGTCTCTATTATGCAACCGGTGACAGCTCTTATATTGCAGAAACAGAAATAAACGGCAATCAAGAGGGCTGCGTGGTAACTTTTGAGAATATGGAAAGTCCGGATGCAGTTCTGGGAGGATTTACCATAACAGAAGGAATGGGGAGTAATTATCCCGATTATCGAGGCGGAGGAATAAGCTGTTTGTATTTTAGTTCTCCTACACTGAAAGATCTTTATATTACCTCAAACTGGATGGGTTGTTCGGGTGGTATATATTGTGAATTCTCAGACCCATTGATCGAAAATTGTAGAATTTTTGATAATTATTATGGATATTCTCAATTTGGCGGGGGTATAACTTTGTATCATTCTAATGCACATATTAATAACTGTCTGATTGAAGATAACCTAACGGAAACTTATGGTGGGGGCATCTGCGTGTTGGAATTATGCGATCCAGTAATTGAAAATACTATCATCAGAAATAATAGATCTAATGGTGCAGGAGGTGGCATATATGCACAAGCATGTAACCTGACTTTGTCTAATGTGATCATTGAAGAGAATTATTGTACAGAAGGTGGTGGTATGGCATTATACTTTCAAGTTAATACGGAATTTGATAATGTGATTTGTAGAAATAATGATGCAACTATTGGTGGTGGAATGCTATTAATCGGTTTGAATGATGAAATTAGTGGTATTAAAATAAATAATAATATTGATTCTTCGGGCACAGGTATATATATTAATAATTCAGATATTACGTTAAAAGATTTGGAAATATGTTGTAATGATTCAGAAAATCGCCATGGAGCAGCAATTTATTTAAGTAATAATAGTACATTGTACTGTGAAAAAGTTACTTTTGCAAACAACTTATCTGGTTATGATTCAATCTTAATGGACGGATCAGTTTCATTATATATGAATAATTGCATTATGGCTGATGAGGGAACCAGTATTAAGTTTGATAATTTTGGGGGATACAGTAATTTTCTTTCCATAAGTTATTGTAATTTCACTGGAGGGGAGGAAAGTCTTGATTGTGAGAGCTATGGCAGCTATGAATGGGGTGAGGGTAATATAAGTGTGGAACCGGGTTTTGCATGTCCAGAATTAAATGACTGGCGCTTGATGTATTACTCGGAATGCATTGATGCCGGTGATCCGGAAAATGATTATGATCCAGATGGCACTGTCTGCGATCTGGGAGCTCATTATTATGACCAGGAAAACGGGACATATCCGGAGATCAACATACCGGAATATCTTCATTTTAATAGTGGAGAGATAGTTGTAATGGATTTTGCCCAGTATGTATATGATATCAATCCGGATGAATTGACCTTAAGCGCGAGTGGAAATGAAGATGTACTGGTAGGTATTGATGAAATGGAGGTAACCTTTAGCTGCACATATAACTGGTCAGGTACTGAAGTGCTTGTTTTCAGTATTAATGATAACAGTGGCAGGTTGATCAGCAGTGATGAGATGGCTGTTGATGTAACCAAGGATTTGATCTATGTTCCGGAAGACTGTGAAAATATCCAAACAGCTATTCAGCAGGCTTGCATGGATAGTACTATGATCATAGTTGCTTCCGGAGAATATTATGAAAACCTGGATTTTATGGGAAAGAACATATCCCTGGTCAGTTACTATGAAACCACCGGTGATACAGCATATATCAGCGAAACTATCATTGATGGAAGTAGTCTGGATGCAGTTATCACAATTGATAGCAGCTCAGTAGCCAGAATATCTGGATTTACGATAAGAAACGGATATGATAATGATGATCGTTATATAGGAGCAGGAATAAATGTTGATCACTGTTCATTAATAACAATTGCTAATTCAGTAATAGAGTACAATAATGGGCATTGTGGTGGAATTCTCATTATGAACTCTTCATTTGAGCTGCTTGATGTAGTTATCAGGAATAATATAGGAAAAGCATTAGCGATGTATAGCAATATTGACATTGGAATCGATAATTTAGAGATTTATAATAATGATGAATTTTCTGGTTCATTTATTGATTGTTACGGCTCTGGTGAAGTAATAATACAGAATATTCATTACCATAATAATTATTCTGATTCCTGGACTTCTGGTTTAAGTATTGGAAGTATTGATAATGGTATTATAACCGGAATAACTTTTGAAGAGAACATTTTCAACCAGGGCTACGGAGGTTTATCATTAACTGCAATAAGTAGTTCTACAATATCAGATATTACTATAAAAAATAATAGTGCAGTAAGATTTCCGGCATTTAACCTTGATACTATAAACAGCACAATACTTACAAACATTGTCATAGAGAATAATGAAACAGTAGAATCCAGTAGTGGAATAATGATGATAAATTGCGGTAGAATTGAACCTATTGTAATAGTAAATACATTGATAAATAATAATATCTCGTCAGATATGTGTGGTGCTGTTTATACATCAAGAAGTACTGTTTATTTTATTAATTCCTCAATTATTGATAATATCTCAGAGAATGGAGCAGCAATAGTAAGTACTTCAAGCAGTAATGAGCTTTATTTTCAAAATTGTATAATTTATGGTAATGAACCCGCCCAAATTCAATTTAATGTACCTGCAAGATCAAATACTATTTATATTGATCATTGTAATGTGCAGGATGGTGTAGCTGGTGTGATACAATATGGCAGTTCAAATTTAAACTGGTTAGAAGGAAATATTGATGCTGATCCGGATTTTATGGGATTAGATCCTTATCCTTATTCATTATTGGAAGGCTCTCCTTGCATAGATGCCGGAACACAAGACTTTTATATAGAATTAGAGTTTCCAGAAACGGATCTGGCAGGTAATCCGCGGATCAGTGGTGATAGCATTGATATGGGCTGCTATGAATATCAGTATCCTGGCGATAGTGGAGATGCTGAAATAGTGGATATGTCAGGTAAGGTCTGGTGTTATCCTAATCCCTTTAATCCAGAGGTTACTATTTCTTTTTCTACCACAGAGGTCACAGAGAACACAGAGGTTAATATTTACAATGTAAAAGGTCAGCGCGTACGCGAATTGAATCCACCGAGGCGGACAAGAATTGAAAACTCAATCCACCGAGGCGGACAAGAATGTAAAATGAATTCAGTAGTTTGGGATGGAAAGGACGATTCTGGGAAACAGGTAAGCA
>JAVCDJ010000210.1 GCA_030765845.1 Candidatus Stygibacter australis | reverse complement strand
GGTTGTTTTATTTCCAATGTTAATATTGTCATTAATTCAAATCAAGAGGTTTCGACTTATTACAATCTTGAAAATATCACTGTAAACAGCTCTAAGCAGAAAACGAATATTGAAATACGAAATTTTAATCGGAGCAGAAATGTCAAAATAATGAACTGTCAATCATCGATTATCAGAAAGCAGTACGAATACCAAATCTATTATTTTTCAAGAAATCTTGAACATGTGTTATTTGATGATCCTAACCCAGCGGGTGAAAGTAAAACTGAAAATGTTGAAAAATTTCTCATAGCACTATATGAGCCAGTTGAAGTTTTTCTTGAAAATTACCTGCCGAAATTAACTTGCATAAATTATTTTGAAAAGTATAAAGAAAGTTGGACTTTTATAGAAGCAAAAACTAATTCTCTTAAAAGATATAATAATATTCCACTGTTATTAGAATTTATAAATTTAAACCTAATTTAATTCGTATCCTTTTTTTATTAATAACTTCATATAAAGCATAGATTTCCATGATTAGTACAACCCATTTTATTGCTCATTTATTATAGGTTTTTAAGTAATGAATTGCAACAAGAAGATAATATCAATTATTGAAGAACTGATAGAGTTATAACTGTTAATATTAGAGTTAGGATAATCATCACAAAATCTGTTGAAGCAAGTTTGTTATGATGAAGATAAGTTCGGGTTTTACGTAGTCGGAAAGCCCTTAATTCCAGGGAGATAGCCCGATTCTGAATATTATGTATGGCATTTGCCAATACGGGGATGAGAAGGATTTTGAAGGCAGCCAGTCGTTGACGCAATGTGAGTTTCTTCAGTGAAATATTTCTTAAGGCAAGTGTCTCCATTTTATTATCAAAAATCCTTTTAAAAACTGGCAAAAAATGGATCGTAGCTGCTACTATAAAGCTGATCTCGTATGGGAATTTCCAGGCGTTAAGCGCTATCAGATAATCCTGAAAGGGATAATCCATCAATAATCCGGCAACGAGTATGATCAGGAAAAAGCGAAGTGAGGAGGCGAGGGCATAATTAATGCCAATATCTGTGATACGCAGTAAACTGAACTCAAAGATAACATTTCCATTACGGCGAAAAAGCAATTGGAAGATGAAGATCACCAGAATGATCCTGCCAAGTCTGGAAATACGAATGAGAAGCTGTTTTCTTGCCTTGGCTGATGGACGCAGAATAAAGAGCAGAGCCATCGTGATTGCCAGTAGAGTAATTTGCACATTAGGTTGCTGATAGGCAACCGAAATTCCGGTCAGGCAAATTACAATAACCATCACGGTACGCAGATTAGGAACGAATTTCATATTACAAAATGCTTGTTTCAAGGGTCAGAATAATATCTCTGCCCGGTTGAGGATAACCTGATTTTTCCTGATAGTTTTGATCAAAGGCGTTTTCTATGCCGAGCTTTACTTTGAATTTAGCAAAAGTTCTATTCAGATAAAAATTATGCAGCCAATAGGCGGGTAATATCTCATCATCACTATGGGAAATATCATGCCAGGAAGCATCATATACAAAGAATATATCATAAGGCAGCATGATCTTCTCATTGATATTTACAATGTTCTGCGGATTCTCATTAAGCGGTCTATCGCTATTATCGGTGTATTGTAAATAACGATACTGGAAATTATGCTCAAGAATGAAATTACATTTGAAGGCTGCTTCCAATCCATAACTATCCACTTGTTCAATATTTTCATATTGGGAATAATGAGCATAATATACCTTATCAACCAAATTATTTATGGCATTATAAAATACAGCCACATCCAGGTTTCCGGCAAGTGAACCGACCGTAAATGGTTGCAGTGTAGAAAGTTCATATTTCCAGGCACTTTCTTCTTTTAAGTCTGGATTGCCGGAAGATGAAGAAAAGAGTTCATGCATACCAGGATAATTGACGTTATTAGATATCGCCAGGTTATACTGAGCAAAACCTTTCGTTTCATAGAAAAGTCCTAAAGAGGGTTCAAGGTGGTAAATCCAGTTATTACGGTGATTCTGATGAAAGATAGAAAACCCTGAACCGGCAGAGAACGTAAAATCATTGAGCCTGACTTCCACCTGGCAAAAGGGATTTTGCAGTAATTGCCAGTTGGAAGTCCAATCCTTATAATCTCCATTATCCTTTCTTTTATATGATTGATATTCAGCCCGGTAGCCGGCGATGATATCCCAGTTATTCATTTTGAGTGTAAATTTATTAATCGTCCCGATATTAGAGCTAAGCAATCTGGAATTGAGATCAAGGTCAGTATCATCTGGTTGCCTAAAGGTTTGATAAATATCGTCATAGCCATCAAAATACAGGTTCATATTCAAAGTTTTATTCCAGTCTATCTGAAGATCGTTCTGGAAACTAACCTGGTATCTTTTCCAATCCACAAATTTGCGGAAAATATCCAGAGGATAATTGGGATTATAAAGTTCATTAGTAGCAACTGGAATCTGACGTTCATCCATCCAGGTATAGGAAGCAGAGATGCCAATACGGTGCAAATCAGAAAGATCATAATTTACACGCCCCTGCAGATCATATTGTCTTTGGGCTGAATGATCTCTGATGCCACCGTTTTCCAAAGTGACGGGGACAAAATCATCAGAGAGCGGGAAACCATCAGTATTATACCTGGCAAAAGAGACCAGGTAATCCCAGTTCCAAAATTTATGTGATGAAGAGAGTTGAAAACGATTAGTATTATTGCGCTGGATTTGCATGATGCCTTCCAGCCAGGCGGAATTATCAGGAGTAGCAGAGATGATATTTACCACTCCACCCATGGTATTACTGCCGTATAGGGCAGATACAGGACCTTTTATCACTTGTATTTCCTTAATATCAGCCACTGGCAGAGAGGATAGATCCACGGCATCAAAATAACCACCTCCGATGGGTCTGCCATCTATCATGATCATCACATCTTCTTTCGCAAAGCCACGGATGCTCAATTCTGAGTTGTTCTTGCCACCCTTGGAAATATTTATCCCCGAAATATCATTCACTGCTTCAGCAATATTGGTTTCACTATTGATAACCCGCTCATCAAAGGTTTTTACTACGATCTTCCCTATCGCCTGAGTAGGTTTTTCGGCTGTAATACTCGCTCCTTCGAGTAGATATTTAGGTTCAGGATGTGCTTTCAGGCTGTCAGGTTCAGCAGCATACATAGAGAAGCAATATATAATTACAATAATAAATAGTATATTTTTCATTATTTCCTTAAGTTTATGGATTTTTCCTTAATTTCATATATTTTTTCTGAGACGTCAGCAAATAGGTCATATCTGTGTGAGATGATCAAAATTCCTTTTTGTTTGCTTTGCTCAATTATCAGTTTTTTTAATTGTCTCTGCCGGGTGCTATCCAATCCTGCAGCAGGCTCATCCAGCAGCCATATTTTTTGTTTGTTCAGCAGCAGTGCAGCAAGTGCTACTCTTTGTCGCTGCCCTTCAGAAAGTTCCCACACGGGTTTATCTTTATAATTTAGCATATCAAAGTAATTAAGTGCTTTTTCAATTGCAGCTTCATCTATATTATTCACCTCAAATCCAGCTTGCCAGATACCCAAATCTAACATAGAAGTAGCTGCCAGCAAATTCAAAGAAGGAGATTGTCTAAGATATATGATCTCTTCTGCAATTGATTCTGTATCAGTACCAGCGATCTCAAGATCATTAAAAAGCAATTTACCTTTATAGCCGGACTGCAAAGCAAGCAGTAATCTGCAAAATGTGGATTTCCCTGAGCCATTTTCACCTGAGAGCAGGCTGACTCCTTCCAGAGGAATTTCAAGATCAATCTCCTGAAAAATGTCCTTTTCAGAAAATGCAAAAGAAAAGTTCTTCAGAGTTATCAGATTATTCATTTTGAGTTCAGATCTAAAGTAATATCTGCCATTTTTAATAATCCGGGATAATGATCTGCGATGATAACTGCCTTTCCAGAATCAGTATAATCTCTGATAAGCTGACAGACAGCAGCTAATTTATCATCATCAAGTCCACCACTGATTTCATCCAGTAATAATATTTTGGGCTGCAATGTATGAATAGCTGCCAAAGCTACCAGTTTTTGCTGTCCAAATGACAGTTTATCAGTATCAGCAAATCTTAGCTTTACAATATTCAAAAGTTTAAGTACCTGGTCGATTCTCGAATTTATTTCTTCCACACTAAGGCACAGATTTTCTGGTGCAAAAGCCAGTTCCTGCTCTACGGTTGGAAAAAATATCTGATCCTCAGGCTGCTGCATCACCAAAGAAATATTGGCAGCAAGTTCAGGCAGAGCTGCATTTTTGTGATCAATATCTGCCAGAATTATCTCTCCTTTTATTTCCCCTTGCCGGTGACGTGGAATGATGCCAGACAGCATGTAAAGCAAAGTGGTTTTCCCTGAACCGTTATCTCCTGTGAGTGCCATTATTTGTCCCGATTCGATAGAAAAAGATAACCCTGAAAACAGCCAGTCTTTTTGGTCAGGATATTTAAAACCAAGATCCTCTACCTGCAGCAGTTTCATTTTAAGTCAATCTGAGTGATATATTTCAGCCAGCGCTGATGAAAAGCATCGGATGGAATTATCAATCTCAAATACGATTCCCCCTCCTTACTGATCAAGGAAAGATACAGAGAATCAAGTTCTTTCCTGTTAATAGTAAGCTCAGCATTATCACTCGAAATGAAAGTAAGTTTATTCCAGCTATTATCTTCCAGATAGGATTTCAGAAAATATTTAACAGCTATCGCCTGTTCTGATCTCCCCGGTCCGGTTTCCACTATTTCAATAGCATCTTCTGGAAAAGCACCTATTTCAATTGATTTCCCGGATAGTGTGACTGTTAATAATACTTCTGATGGCACTTTATCTCGATTAATTATCCAGGAAAGTCCCAGCATCACAATGATCAAAGCAAATAAGACAATTATTATATTTTTCATAATTTCTCTTTAGATAGTTTTGTTATCTGTTTATCATCATACCAAAATTTGCAGCCGCCAAAGTGAAATTTTTCAAGTTCAAACGATGTCTTTCTTTCAGTGCCATCACTATAAACGATTTTCATCAATCCAGAAAAT
>JAVCDJ010000209.1 GCA_030765845.1 Candidatus Stygibacter australis | reverse complement strand
GGAGGTAATTGTGAGAAAAGTTATTTTTTTATTTGTGGTCATGTTATTTTTAGCAAATGCTTATGGATTCGAAAAGGGAACTGTAAATTTCGGAGGAAATGTTAGTTATTCGAGTGTAAAGGCTTATTCAGATGCTGAGGCTTTCACTACATTTTTGTTCTCTGCACAAACTGGTTATTTTCTTAGTGATAATATCACTTTTGACTTCGGATTTGATTTAACTGTTATGGGTGATGACTATGATAGTATGACTCTTTTGGGATTTGAAATTGGGGGACGTTACTTCACAGATGATATGTTTTATTTAGGACCTAAGTTTGTGAGACAATCATTGAGTGATGATTATACTATTTCAGCACAATATTTACAAATTGGTGTTGGATATTTAGCTCCATTAGTAAATAATGTTGTATATCTTGATCTTGGTGTCAATTATTCTTTTGGTATTGGAGAATATGGTGGAGACTTTTCCGGGAATAATGAAGAGACCATGTTCAATTTTGGTGCAGGATTAGAGTTTTTCTTTAAGAAATAAGATCTTAGTACAATGTGAAAGCCCTTCATTCGAAGGGCTTTTCTTATATGTAATTAACCATAATATAACATGTTAATTATACACTTTATAATCCACTGAAATCAGATCATTTCATTATATTTTGAGATAATCATCAAACCAATATCAGTTTCAGTTTTGTAGCAAAATCAGAGGAAATACGTGGATTTATAAGAAGTATTTGACAGGCATAGGATAATTCCACAAAAGAGAATAAATTATAATATTCTCAGGAGGCTATATGAATATTGCGAAATTATTTATAGTATTATGTCTTATAAGTCTTTCACTATTGTGGGCTGATCCACCAACTACTTTCGATCTGCGGGACGTGAATGGTAATAATTATGTGACATCTGTAAAAAGCCAGCAGGGTGGCACCTGCTGGACCTTTGGGGCTCTTGCTGCCATGGAAGGAAATATGCTGATGACAGGAGCCTGGGCGGATAACGGTGAAACTGGAGAACCAGCTCTGGCAGAATATCATCTGGACTGGTGGAATGGCTTCAATCAGCATAATAATGACGACATTGATCCACCATTTGGGAATGGGCTGGAAGTTCATCAGGGTGGGGATTATCGCGTTACATCCGCCTATTTATCTCGTGGGGAGGGAGCAGTTCGAGAGATAGACGGACAATCCTATGATTCTGCACCTTTGCGTGATGCTCCGGGTTATCATAAATATTACGTGCGTGAAATGAACTGGTATGTGGAAGAGGAAAACCTTACTAAAATTGACAGTATTAAATATGCCATTATGGAGCACGGGGTATTGGGAATCTGCATGTGTTATGACGCATCTTTTATTGATAACCAGTATAATCATTATCAACCACCCAGCAGCATAATGGAACCTAATCATGCCATTGCTATTATTGGCTGGGATGATGATCATGTTACTCAGGCTCCAGAGCCTGGTGCCTGGCTGACTAAGAATAGCTGGGGCGAGAACTGGGGCTATAATGGCTATTTCTGGATTTCCTATTATGATAAGCACGCCTGCCAGCATCCGGAGATGGGAGCTATCTCATTTCAAGAGGTAGAGCGTATGCCGTATGACAATGTCTATTATCATGATTATCATGGCTGGCGCGATACATTTGAAGATGTTTCAGCAGTTTTTAATAAATTTATTGCAGACGGCAATGAAGTAGTGCAGGCAGTTAATTTCTTCACTGCTTCGGATGATGTGGAATTTCAAATTACTATATATGATGACTTTGATGGTGTTATTTTATCTAATGAATTAGCTTCTGTTACTGGCTATCGTGATCACTACGGTTTGCACACTGTAGATCTGGATACGCCTTTTGGTATAGAGGAAGGTGATGATTTTTATGTGTATCTGCAATTATCTGATGATGCCTATCCCTTTGACCGTACCTCAGACGTGCCCGTGCTATTGGGTGCCAGTTACCGGACGATAGTTGAATCCTCGGCTAATCCGGATGAAAGCTATTATCAAGTAGGTACTGCCTGGCTGGATTTTTATGATTATGCCTTCAATCCCTCCAGTTGGGATGGAACTGGCAATTTCTGTGTGAAAGTATTAACTAATGAAACCGGCTTAAAGGTTTATCCAGAAGAAGGAACTAACTTCCAGGGCTACCCAGGAGGTCCTTTTGATCCTTCATCATTCTCCTGGCAGTTCACAAATAGATGTCTGGAAGCTATTGATTATGAAGTCACCAATCTGCCTGCTACTGACTGGCTGACTCTTGATGGTGATACCGCAGGTAGTCTGGAAGCAGGTGAAACTGCTCAGATCACTGTGATCATAAATAATAATGCTGATCTGCTGGAACTGGGTGCCTATCTTAGCGAAATTCAGTTCGTCAATCTCACTGATCACAATGGTGATACAGAAAGAGAAGTAATGCTGCTGGTGGGAGATGCAGTCAGTTATTATAACTGGAATATGGATACTGATCCGGGCTGGGATATTGAAGCAGACTGGCTGTGGGGAACACCTCAGGGTCAAGGTGGTGCTTATGGTGAACCTGATCCAGAAGCAGGATATACAGGCGATAATGTTTATGGTTATAATCTTTTTGGAGATTACCAGAATAATCTTGATGAGAAGCATCTCACTACTGAGGTGATAGATTGTACAAATCTATATAATACTCACCTGAAATTCTGGCGCTGGCTGGGTGTGGAACAACCTGCTTATGATCACGCCAGTATCCGCATCAGCACGGATTATGAAACCTGGTTCACGCTCTGGAGCAATTCTGAAGAAATTGCGGATGATAGCTGGCAGGAGATTCTTATTGATATATCTCAATACGCAGATGATCAGGAAACTGTATATATCCGCTGGACAATGGGTTCCACCGATGGTGGCTGGACATATTGCGGCTGGAATATAGATGATGTGGAAATATTAGCTCTGGAAGGGATCATCACTGATACTGATGAAGATAACCTGTCATCTATCACAAATCTGCGTAATTATCCCAATCCCTTTAATCCAACTACAAATATCAATTTCAGAATATCTCAATCAGAGGAGCAGGTTTCTTTAAATATCTATAATATCAAAGGACAACTCGTGAAAACTCTTCTAAATGAGGTTTTACCTGCAGGAGAACACAGCATAATCTGGAATGGCACCGATCAGCAGGATAATCACACAGCATCAGGTATCTATTTCTATCGTCTTAGTATAGAAAATGATGAATCTGTTACCGGCAAGTGTATTTTATTGAAATAAGATCAAAAAAGTACCCGGAAACGAGGTAATATCATCAGCTTAGTTTCCGGGTTATTTATTTAAGTTTTTTACCATAAATAGACACGGGTTGGCAGCTCCCCATAAATCCGGAAAAACTTCCAAAGGAACAAATCCTTTTGCCAGGTAAAATTCCCTGGTCTCCTTATATTCTTTGCTTTTATGAGAGTCTGCTAAGGTCTTCACTGTTAAATATATATATTTTTGCTTTAATAATCTATCTATCACAGAATTTAATAGTGAAGTGCCTATGCCTTTATTTCTATGTGATTTATAAACTCCCACAACATATATCTCCGAAGTAAATTTATTATGGTCAAGCACAGATATAAAACCAACAAAACTGTCATTTTCAATAGCTGCAAAAAATGTTCTGTCCTTAACTCCATTACAATATTCCTCAGTAGCTTCCGGTATACCAAACCATTGTGGCAGATCATTTAGAATGGCTCTGCAGGTTACTTCTTTAATTTGTGAATCAAATATTTCCTTAATTTTGATCAATTGCTTAATCCTCCATTTAATTACCTTATGGTAAGAAGTTCACAATTATTGCAGGACTGCCATCTCAGCATCCATTTCCTGTATCTGCATTTTAAAGGTTTTCAATCTGGTATCCTTCAACACGTTTGCACCCACCATTTTCAGATTCGTGCGGGGATTTACCCATTTACCGTGTTTCTTTACCCCAAAATGAAGATGTGGTCCAGTGGAAACTCCTGTGCTGCCTATCCTGCCTATCAATTGTCCCTTTTTTACTTTTCTGCCATAAGATGTGGAAATTTTGCTTAAATGCGCATATTGAGTGATCATCCCGTTATCATGATTTATTAAGACTTCATTGCCATAGCCATTTCCATTATTTTTTGCTTTGGTTACCTTCCCGCTGGTTACCGCATAGACAGACGTCCCGGTGGCTCCCCTTAGATCAATACCATTATGCATTCTACGATAGCCATAAACGGGATGAATTCGATAACCAAAGGAGGAGGTCACATGCATTCTATCCAGTGGAGTACGCACGGCATCAGTTACTAGTCGCTTAGCTTCT
>JAVCDJ010000208.1 GCA_030765845.1 Candidatus Stygibacter australis | reverse complement strand
CATTTTGCCCCATTATATATGCTTTTTATCATAAATATATTAAAGGTAATTATTTAGCAGCTTCCCATGTCCCAATTAACTTCCCTGTACCCTCCCTGTGGGTTCCCTGTGGGTTCCCTGTGGGTTACAAGTGTATCAATATGCAATATTCCCATATTAATTATCATTATTTTTTTAAAAAATTACTGTAACGTTTATGCTTAATAAAAGAATTTTTGGCAATTTAACAATTTTATCATCACCCTTACCAAAAACTTGATATTCTTCTGAACCCCTATCCCACAATTTGTAACTGAAACTCCTTTTGCTCATTTGGAGCTATTCAGATGACCTTTGTTTTATTGTCTATCCACTAATTTTTGCAGAGAACCATATTTTTAATTTTTGGAAGGATACTTGATTTCCAAAGTATTTGACAGAAAACAGGACAAATAAAAGGTTTACTATAAAGAGAGTTTTTAACGGAGGACATAAATGAAGAAGATTTTATTAGCAGTGTTGCTGATATGCTGGGTATTTCTGATGGCAGAAACCGTGATTGACGAAAGTTTTGACAGCCCCACAATGCCAACTGGCTGGACACAGGAATATGAAAACAGTAATATTTCCTGGATGCCTTATGCCGGTGGACATAACGGTAATCCAGCAGCACCACATTCGGGAGCTCGTAATGCTTATATTTATGGTGAAAGCTGCATAACAAAACTGGTAACACCTATGCTGAATATTGGTGGCTCAAATAGTGCTACATTAAGTTTCTGGTACGCCCATGTAGCCTGGCAAACCTCACAGGACATTCTGAAAATATATTATAAAACTGAACCGGATGATGACTGGTCACTGATAGCGACTTATGATACCAATATTACTGCCTGGACCCATGTAAATATTAATCTGCAGAGTGAAACCAGTTCATATTTTGTAGCCTTTGAAGCAGAATGTCACTGGGGACATGGAGTAGTATTAGATGATGTAGAGATCGTAGGTGATCCCAGTCCGGTCGGAGTGGTTTCAGGGCATGTTTATAATGCCAGTGGCATACCATTGACAGGAGCTGAAGTTCTGATCGAGGATGTAGGTATGAGTGCCCTTACTGCCCCTGGCGGTTCCTATACGATTGTTGCTGTTCCTGAAGGGTATCATCCATTTTTTGCTTCATTAGATGGTTATGGCTTTGATATGACAAATGCAACTGTAATCGCAGGAGAAACAGTTACTGTGGACTTTAATCTGCAGGAATATGTGGAAGTGATGGTTAGCGGTACTGTGATTTCAGAGCTTGATGGTGAGCCGGTGCAGGGAGCTACGATAAATCTGGAAGGATTTGCTGATTATGAAGGTCAAACTGCTGCAAATGGACAATTCCTGATTCCGGGGGTTTTCAGCAGTAATACTTATGAATTATCCATTACAAAACCTAATTATAATCCCTATTATGATTCTATTGAAATTGAGGAAGAAAATTATAATTGCGGAACTATGTCTATTTTTGAACCGATAACGATCACGGGGCTTGTGAATACCACTGCTGATCCTGATTCAGGTCTTGCTGGAGCTCAGGTTACACTGGAGGGTTATGCCACCCACACAACAAATACTGCTGCTAATGGTCAGTTTATAATCCCCGATCTGTATGCAAATGAAAATTACAGTCTTGAAATTACTTATGATAATCATAATCCCTATGAGGCAAATGTAATAGTCGAAGGTGATAATATTGATCTTGGTACTCTTACCCTGATATCACCTGTAAGTCTCACTGGTCATGTGGTTACAAATCTTGAACCCGGAGTAGGAGTGGAAGGAGCAACCGTGCAGCTTACCGGATTTGACACTCATAATACTGTAACTGATTCCCTGGGAGATTTTGAGATTGATGGGATATATGCTAATGAAGTATATGAACTCACCATTTCTTTCACAAATCATCATGTCCATACAGAAATGGTCAATATTGTCCAGGATGATATTGATCTGGGAACGATCACTTTAATTGCTCCTGTAGATATCACGGGCTGGGTGAATACTACTGCCTATCCTGATTCAGGACAAGCAGGTGCTCAGGTTACTCTGGATGGTTATGAAACCCATAATGTGCAAACCGCTGCTAATGGTCAATTCCTGATAACCAGTGTTTATTCTCTGGAAGAATATAACCTGGAAATTACCTACCCTAATCATAATCCCTATCTGGCTGTAGTTGATGTGCAGGACGAAGATATCGATCTGGGAACGCTTACTTTGATTTCACCTGTCAATCTAACGGGGCATGTTGTCAGCAATCTTGATCCGGAAACGGGATTGTTAAATGCCGATATTGACCTTACAGGTTATGCTTATCACACCACAGATACTGATTCACTTGGTAATTTCACAATTGATGCGATATATGCTAATGAAGATTATGAGATCAGTATTGACTACCCTGATCACAATATTTATACTCAGACTATTGATGTTGAGCAGGATAATATTGATCTGGGAACTATTACTTTAATTGGACCTGTAACTGTTTATGGATATGTGTATGGTTCTGATGATCTTGTTAATGGTCTTGCTGATGCGGATATTGAGCTTACAGGTAATGGCAATCATTCCACAACTACAGATTCCACGGGATATTATGAATTCACAGAAGTATTTGCTAATCAGGAATATACAGTGGATGTGGAAGCAGAAAATTTTTTCGATTACACAGTTTTGATTGAAGTAGAAAGCGTAAATCTGGAAGTTGAGGATATTATCCTTGAAGAAACCACCAGTCCCGCGGGAAATGTAAATGCTGCCATATTAGATGAATTCTCCACCCAGGTATCATGGAATACCCCAGGTGGTGGCAGTACTTATGAATTCCGTTATGATGACGGAAATGTTCATGATGAAATTGGTATTAATGCACCTCGAGCTGTGATTGGTGCAGTACACGAATATTATGCTATAGTAAATCAGGTGAAATGGTTTCTTACCAATGCTCATACTCATCCAACTGTAAAGATCAAGATCTTTGGGATAACAAGTAATGGTATGCCTAATTCTGATAATATACTATATGAATCAGGATTAATTCCAAATGTAAACAATCAGTGGAGAACCTATACTCTGCCCACCCCGGTTTCAGCGCCAAATGGTTTCTTTGTGGGGATCAGCACACCCAACCGCTGGACAGATCTGGGAATGGACGATGGTGATGGAGAACCCTGGGTATTCCAACCTGGTACTCAATTTTCCACTACTGACTTTGAAACCAATGTCTGGAATGATATCAGTGGTTATCCTGATGCCGGTAATTTAATGCTAAGAGCTTATGGATTGAATATTGGTCCTCCTTTAAATAGAGAACTGGAAGGATATAAACTATTCAGAATGGTGCATGCAGATATCACTGATCCAGACGAGTGGGAAGTAGTAGCAGAAAACCTGCAGGATACCACATATACAGACACTACCTGGTGGTATCTGGATGAAGGTACCTGGCATTATGCTGTGCGTTGTCAGCACACTAATGGTGTAGAATCAATAGCTACTTTCTCAAATGGCTTAGACAAAGATGACCCACCAACATTTGAAGCTGATTTCTATATCACTGATCCTGATGGTAATCCCTTGCAGTATTGCATCACCAGCCTTACGGGCTTCTATCATACTTATAATTCTAATTCAGATGCTCAAGGTCTGGCTGATTATACTGTGAATCCCGGAGTATATGATCTGCATATTTCCCGTAATGGCTATGAGGATTATGATCTGGAAGATATATTAATTGTTGAAGATATTGAGATGGATATCATGCTGGAAAATACGGGAGAAAATGAAGATCAGATTACATCACAAACCTGTCTGCAGGAGATATATCCCAATCCTTTCAATCCTGAAACTACTTTGAGCTTTAACCTGAAAGAATCTTCTTATACTACCATTGAAGTATATAATCTTAAAGGTCAAAAAATAGCATCAGTAATTGATCAGGAATTACCTGCCGGCTCACATTCTATCACCTGGGATGCCGCTCAGCAGCCTTCAGGAATATATTTCATCAAATTCCAGGCGGATGGTATTACTCAGCTCAGCAAGGCAGTACTTCTGAAATAATTAAGTATATCAAAAAAAAATAAAGAGCTTCGTAAGGAGCTCTTTTTTATTGTATTCCCCATTTAAGCAGATGTGGACCACCGGTGTATTCACAGGTCCATCCTTCGCTTACGCTGCCAAGGCTACGACACGGTCTACGAGGGGCGTAGATGCGGGAGAATAAACCACCTAAGCTACAGATATATAATGCGTATACAGACCATCCCTGGTCTGATTTATTGAAGAATCTTAGCCACGGATTGCACGGATGAACACGGATAAGAAGACCTTGCGAATGGTTGCTAAACCTTCGCAATGGTTAATTTTACAGATAATGTAATGTAAGAATCATCAACTACTGAACACACTGAATTCACCAGCCTTCGATACTATTACGGTTTGGCAAGCGGAAGAATGTAATGTAAGATTTTTTTAAGCAACGAATTGCTTTCATATATTACAGCTCATCAAGACAACCCTAACAAAATGAACTATTTATATTAGAAGAAAATGAAAGATTCTTTAACCGCTAAATAGCGTGAAAGGAAGAACGCGAAATAAGATTATAATACATTTAATATTGAGCTGCATTTCTCATTTTTTTATTTTCTTACATTTTTTCGCGTACTTTTAGCGGATTTCGCGGTTGATAAATTTTTGTATTAGAATTTTGAGCGTTAAAGGAGCAATTTATAATGTAAACAATAATCTTGGCTGGTGAGAATTGAAAGTCTCATTAGTTCAGATAAAACAGATTTTGAGAAATTGATTGATATTTTGATTGACATATTTTTTTTGATATTTAATTCGATGAGCAGAAATAAGGAGGTAATGATAAGAATGAGAATAATTTATGCAATTATAATTTTATTATTGATTGTGAGTTTTTTATACTGTGAGATAATTAATAATCAGGTTGTAGAGAAAGCGGGAAGCGAAGTTCCTGAAGGACTTGTGTTTGTGGAAGGAGGGACATTCAGTATGGGCTTTAATGATGATTATCAAGGAATGTCGATATATAGCGTGATTGTGACTGTGAGTGATTTTTATATAGGTAAGTATGAGGTGACTGTAGCAGAATTTAAAAAGTTTATAGACGCTTCCAACTACAAAACCGATGCAGAGAAGAATGGTTATAGCTACATTTATGATGGAAGTTGGGTAAAGAAAAATGGAGTAACCTGGAAAGATGATGTAAAAGGGAAGGCGAGAAGTAGAAGTGATTATTCGCATCCGGTAATACATGTAAGCTGGAATGATGCAACATCGTATTGTGAATGGGCAGGTGGCAGGCTGCCTACTCAAGCTGAATGGGAGTTTGCTGCTCGTGGTGGTAATAAAAGCGATGGGTACAAATATTCAGGTAGTAATGATATTGGACAGGTAGCCTGGTATTCCAATAATTCAGTAAGTAAAACACATAGTGCGGGTGAGAAAAAAGAAAATGAATTAGGGATTTATGACATGAGCGGTAATGTCTGGGAGTGGTGTAATGATTGGTATGCAGTTATTAGCCTTGAATCACAGACAAATCCGAGTGGACCGTCATCGGGCTCTGACCGTGTGCTTCGGGGTGGTTGCTGGTACGGCATTGCCCTTCGCTGTCGGGTAGCTTTTCGCATCAGCAGCAGCCCTGCCGGTTACAGCAACCTTATTGGCTTCCGTATGAGTCATAGTTCAAAATAGAAATATTTCTTTTTTGAGCTAAAAAAAAGAAATTGATCAATGTAATGGAGAAAAGGGCGGAGCGGTAACGCAGAGCGGAGCGTACCTTTACGTAGTGGAATGGATAAATTTCCGGAATGTTGGGAGGAATAAACCACCTAAGCCAAAGATTTATGCTGCGTATCCAGACCATCCCTGGTCTGATTTATTATTTAAGAATTAGCCACGGATTGCACGGATTAACACGGACAATGTAATGTAAGATATTTTTTAAGCAACGAACAAGACTAACAAAACGAACTATTTATAATAGAAGAAAATGTAAGATTTATTAACCACTAATAGCTTTCGCAAGCTTACAGCTCATCAAGAAACCGCGAATTAGCGCGAAAGGAAGAACAAGAAATAAGATGATAATAAATTTAATCTTGAACCGCATTATTCATTTTTTTATTTTCTTACATTTTTTCGCGTACTTTTAGCGGATTTCGCGGTTGATAAATTTTTGTATTAGAATTTTGAGTATTAAAGGAGCAATTTATAATGTAAACAGTAATCTTGACTGGTGAGAATTGAACCGTCTCATTAGTTCAGATAAAACAGATTTTGAGAAATTGATTGACATTTTGAGTGGTATAAATGGATTTAAAATTCTAAAAAGAAATTTGCCTGGAGGTAACATGGCTGAGATAAATGAAATCAGTGTTGAAAAGAAATTTTCACTGGTGGAATTATTAATGATAATCATGATTGTGGGTATTGCATTCACAATAATTGTGCCGCTTTCAATGAGCAGTAAAAATCACAAGATGATCGATGAAGCTGTCTATAATTTACAACTTATTGCCCAAAAAGATGTGCAGTTTTATAATGATCCGGAGAATGGATATTATGCCTTTGATGTATCAATGCTCAATATTGAAGATGGAAGCCTGAGAAAAACTGATGGTGAATACATTTTTGACTATACTTTGACAGATTCCACAGCGGTTGCCACCACGAATGAAAAGTTTGGTATTGAAGGTGCAAAAATATTTTATTATCTGCCACGCGGTCCCTGGGCACTGGGAGATGACAAGGTTTCCACAAGCACATTTGATTCCGCCTGGCTGCCATAAATAATTCTATTAATAAATTTAAGACCTTCCTTGAGAAGGTCTTTTTTTTGACATATGATAAATATTCCTGAGTTCAATCTGATACCTTTAATAGCGTTTGGGTATGCAGAACTGCATTATCATCTGCCTTGGCTCTATCCCGTGTATTACAGGCGTCAACCGGAAATCATTGCTGACCTGCCACATCGTCTGGCACTTGAAAAAAACGATTCTCTCCCCCTGGTGATCATTATCAAAGATGCTGATAAGTATCCGGTTCACTTACATAAGATCATCGTTGAGCTTTTTGACGCCCAGGGCAACCTAGCGCAGGAAACTTTTGAGCTTGATATTCAAGTACAAGATAGGTGGTTTTCCAGACAGCTCTTTATTAATATATCTTCATTTATACCCGATAGTGAAGTGTTTATTAATATCATTTTTGAACTTACCTGCAGAAATAAACCACTAAAAGTAAAAAATGATAACTTCCCCGGCATATCTAAAAAGCCCTTTCGCACTTTTCTTGCTGCCCATGGCTTACCTCTGCCGGAAAACTGGTTTGCGGGTGATATTCATTATCATTCAAATTATACCAGCGACCAGGTGGAGTTTGGAGCAGATATCAGCTCAACGATAACGATGGCTAAAGCTCTGGGCTTAAGCTGGTTCTGCGTAACTGACCATTCCTATGACCTTGATGACATGATAGATGATTTCACCAAAAATGACCCAGCTTTACCAAAATGGCACGATATGTTGCAGGAATGTAATGAAAAGGATAGCCCGGAAGTTCGTGTAATTGCTGGAGAAGAGGTTTCTATAGGCAACAGCAAAGGCAAAAATGTTCACCTGCTGGCATTGAACCAGAAGGAATTTATCGATGGTCATGGTGATAGTGCTGAAGTGTGGGGAAAAAATAAACATCAACACAGTTTAAAAGAAATTCCCCAATATAAAAACTCAGAAAACCTCTTCATTGCTGCTCATCCTCTCGAAAAAGTGCCTCTTGCACAAAAACTCACTCTCAGGCGGGGTAACTGGTCTCTTGATGATTATCAGCAAAGCAATATTAATATCCTCCAATTAATCAACAGCGATGAACCCAATAAGATTGAAAAGAATATCCTCACCTGGACTGAATACCTGCTAAAGGGCAAAAAGTTATTTATCACTGCCGGAAATGATGCTCATGGTAATTTTAATATCATGCGCCAGATCAGTTTTCCCTTTGTGACTCTCTGGGAGACGCATAAACAGATATTTGGCAGATGGATGACCGTCTTTGAATCCGTTTCAAATGATCCGCTCCCGGCTCTTGCTGCCGGCAGGATGATCGTCTCCAATGGTCCTTTTCTTGCTCTTTATATTCATCAATTGGAAGATAAATGGCAAATGGGAGAAACCTGTCCACTCCGTCATGGCAGCGTGGAATATGATGCCCGGACTACCCCGGAATTTGGTGAAATTGATACTATCTATTGTTATCGCGGTGATTTGAATACTGGCACTGAATTTCGTTTTCCAGTAGCCTGCCCCGTTAATATTGCCCTGCCTGCAAATGGCTATATCCGCATGAGCCTGATAACCACCAACGGCTTCACCGCCTACACGAATCCGATATTTACCAATAACTAAACTGAAGAATTAATATAATCCAGCAGATCAAGCTGAAAGTCCTTCAGTTTGCGCATCCGCTCATTTTTACTACCAGCTCTGATCACTCCTCCAGCAGCATTATCATGTCCACCACCCAGTTTTAATTCCTCCATAAATACGCCTAACTGCTTATCAGAAGGAGTAAGGAAATTCTTAGCTACTGAGATCTTGAGATTATTGGTTTTCCTGCCATAGGACACTTCATTGGCTATCAGCAGGATATACTGTGCCTCTGGCTGAACCACAAGTGCTAAGGTCTTATTGAATTTGGGAGAAAAGGACAGATTTGAGCAATCAATCACTACTATCTGTTTGTCCTCATCGTCCGGGATAAAACTATGCAGTTTCTCGATAAATTCAATATCTTTTTCCCGTGTAACCAGTTTTTGCTTCCACCTGCTCTGGATTTTGTCAGAAGCAGTCACAGCTTCCAAAGGCTCATCACGCAATTGACGCGTAAGCCAGGCAAGATGATGGCTCATTGCCGGATATGATTCACTATTAATATTTATAGTATCATTTAAAATATTCATGGGATCTGGACTTAACCAGCTTTCGATGGAATCATAATCCATTGTATCCACAATGTTAGCTGCCTTCACAAGATCTTTGAAATAGTCCGGCAGTTCTTGCGTGAGTGAAAAATATTCAAAAGCCACCTGTGCCGCACTGGGAGCGATCCGGTTTGCACCCTCAATATTCTCCGGGTTCAAGCCGCGATCTTTCAATTCCTGAATATTGGTGGCATGATGATCAAACCAGAGCTGACAGCCACTGATATAGGGCAGATCACAGATGATATCCTGCACAGAAACAGCCTGCCTGTAGATATTAACCGGTGTGGCAAAATGAAATTGATCAGTTTTCAGGCAGTAACTAACGATTGCTGCCGAAGCAGCTCCATCAAAATCACAATGAGTAAATATTGTTGAGGACAAAGTAACTCCTTTTTATCATATTAAAACCCTTCCCTTCAATATTTTCTGCAAATATCGGTCAAGAAATATCCCTCCCAGCCAAGACCTTGCGTATGGTTGAAAACCTTCGCAATGGTTGATCAAGGAATAGCAACTTATAAGTCTTAACAAATAACCCATTTAGCAATAAAAATACCTTGCTAATAACGGTCAATCATTGCGGAGGTGCAAGCACCATGCGCAAGGTCTCAGATAAGTATAATTTCCAATAACTTAGATTGTACAGTTTTTCCAACACCTGCCTTCTAATAACCTACTGAATATAATAATATAATATATAATAAAATATTAATCAAACATAACTCCTGATCAGGAATATTTTTCAGCATTAGAACTATAAATTTGTTACAATATTATACTAAAGTACCTAAATAACTATATAATTATATATATCATATATAAATACAAAATCAAGTATCCCTCTGGTATCTTAAAGGTAGAACAACAAAGCACATAGTGACATTTTTTTGTTATATTGTGCTTTGTTGTTACACCTGTTATACACTTACATGGCTAAAAAATGTCCGCTAAAAGTTAATATAATATGTAAAATAAGGGATATAAAAAAGTGATTTTGGAGTAAATGTAGGAGAGGAAAGATCAAGTTAGATTAAAAAATTAAATTTGAAGTGGAAAAAGATCAGGTTTCCAGATTTATATGCCATCTGATCTTTTGGATTCTATTTTTTATTTTAATTATATTATCAATGATGTCTTGGTAGTCAGGGAAATCTCCATAGATCAGATTTCTGAATTCTTTTTCATAAGTAACTTTCAATTCCTTTGCCACAGAAAGTGTATCAGAGAAAATCAAAGCTTTTACTGGATGATTTGCCAGCCAGGCATTATTATGTTTAAAACTCTGGATATCAGTTTCGGCTACTATTATAAGAAGTTTTTCAAATTCATCACTTTCCAAAAAAGTGCTGTATCGTGAATTACTAATCAGCATATAAAGGTCATAGAAATGTCTGATCTTTTCCTTCAGGCGATTTACGGGATCAGGTTCATAAGAAAATCTAACCAGGCTCATAATTTTTTCACAAATTGTTCTTTCAGGGTCTAAGATTTTTATTTTGAAAGGCATCAGATCAAATTTATCAGCCATGTCCATTTGACCATTAGTTTTCAGCATATCGAATATATACGAGTTTACATATGTTGTATTATAGGGTTCAAAACTGCCTAAGCAAGTTGCTTCAATAATGATTTTATCTTTGACCTGTCCAAATGCACCCACAGCGGTTTTAGGATATACATGAACAGTCTTCCTTATTACACCCTTTTTATTGGTAATACCAGCTACATTTTCTTCAGGTAACTTATGGGAAACAACTTTGCTGATCAATTTCAGTTTTCTTTTTAAAGTATTACTTGTATCGCCGGCGTTTTTGATGATAACTAAATCAATATCTTCTGAAAACCGCTTGATAAGATCAAAACATTTTGATAAGGAAGTGCCACCTTTTAAAATGGTAAATTCATTTACTTCACTTCTGGATATAAGCTGCAGGACGTAGGTTACCCAGTAGTCTTTCTTAATATATATGGCTGGAATGCCAAGTTTTTGAGAACATGCCAGCAGAGCTTGTGAAAATAAATTTTGATCGATATGCAGATTCATGTTATATTCCATTTATTAGAGAACTTAAGTGTATTTACTGCTTCAGGGATTTTATATGTTGTGATTGGGTTAAGAGTCTTCAGCAGGGAATTTGTATCTATCTTACAGGGAGATTCGTCAATTATTGCTCCCAGCAATGCTCTGGTGGAAGGGGGATACTTCCGGGATAGCTTCATCATCGTTACAATTCTGTCAGAAGGGAAATCAGAAATAATTTTTATAAATCTGGAGCAAGAGTTTTGAATTGTTGTTGCTGGTATTTTTTTTATATACCTGATTGAATCCAGAATCTGTAAAAGGGGTATTTTATCCCTGGTAATTACATTATTTTGTTTAACAAAACTTATAGCGTAGATGTCTCTTTGGAAAGACTGCCGTATTTCATTTCTACTGATTTGAATTGTACTGCTAACCTGATCAGTTAATCCCAGCTCATTGAAGATAGTATAACCGGTGATATAGCCAATAACGTTACTTCCATTTTTTAGCAGGTCTTTTACAATTTCATTGATTTCTGGTTTGAGTTCTCCAAATATGCTACGCTGAGGTTTATAAAATCTTCCTTTGGAAATCTTCTGTATTTTCCCGCTGTAAACCAGTCTATTCAGGGTTTTTACAACAGATTCCATCTTATTCACATCATATAGTATATCACTATAAGTGAATATATAACCCCTGGGCAGTCTATCGACCATACTCCTTATAATTTCTGCATTATTCATGATCAAATTATATTTAATATGGTAAAATTGTCCAGTTTTATTAATATTTTACTGGATTATGAATATTATGGACGTTATGGACAGAATGAACTTTGAGGAGATGGTGGGGAATAATAATTTTGACAGGAATCTGGGGGTGTGAAAAATTACCTTTAACGAGAATAATAGAGTTTTACAGAAGGAATTAAATGATAGGTACAATATTACAGATATTAGGATCACTGGGGATGTTTCTCTATGGAATGAGAATCATGTCAGATGGGATCCAGAAGGCAGCTGGTGACCGATTGCAGAGCATTTTGAACTATATGGCACGAAATCGATATACCGCTGTACTCACGGGATTTATGATTACAGCAATGATCCAGTCATCATCTGCGACCACAGTGATGGTGGTGAGTTTTGCCAATGCTGCTTTATTGAGTCTGCATCAGGCAATTGGCGTGATCATGGGAGCGAATATTGGAACTACGGTGACTACGTGGATAGTATCATTTTTTGGTTTTAAATTTAAGATAGATTCTATTGCAATACCTATAATCGGGATCGGGTTCCCCTTTTTCCTGAGTCGCAGTAAAACTAAAAGAGATTATGGCGAGATCCTGGTCGGATTTGGATTGCTGTTCCTGGGATTAAGTTTTCTCAAGGATTCAGTACCTAATATTCAGGATAATCCTCATATTCTGGAATTTCTGAATAATTATACAGGTCTGGGTTTCTGGTCATTTGTGATCTTTGTGATAGTGGGATCAGTACTTACGATGGTGGTTCAATCGTCATCAGCAGCGATGGCAGTGACGGTGACCATGGCATTTATGGGGTGGATAGATTATCCAACTGCCTGTGCGATAGTGCTGGGAGAGAATATTGGAACTACCATTACAGCAAATCTGGCAGCAGTGGGAACTTCGGTAAATGCCAAACGGGCGGCGAGGGCGCATTTTCTCTTCAACTTGTTTGGAGTGCTTTGGATAATGCTGTTCTTTAAGCAGTTCCTGGTTCTGGTGGATTGGGCTAGTCCGTTCTGGGAGAGAACAGATATGCATCATTTGCCCTTGAAGCTGGCTCTTTTCCACACACTTTTCAATTTAACAAATACCCTTATCTGTCTTCCTTTGATCGGAGTAATTGCTAAAATAGTGAGTAAATGGCTGCCGGAAAAGGAAGAAAGTTCGCTATTACCTTATAAACTGCAATATATCTCAACAGGGGTGCAGGATACGGCACAATTGAATCTTTTGAATGCCAAGCTTGAGATAGAATCGATGACAGAAGTAACTGAAAAGATGTTTAATATTTTTCTTGATCTATATCAGAATCCGCAGAAAAAACTGGGAACATTGATAGAAGAGATGAGTAATCTGGAAGAATTGACCGATCAGATGCAGGAACAGATAACCTATTATCTGGTGGAATGCACCAAGGAAGATCTAAACGAAAGCTCGCTGATGAATGTGAATGCCATGCTGAGGATCATCAATGAGCTGGAGAATATAGGTGACAGCTGCATGAAGCTTACTTACCTCCTGCAGAGACGTTATGACCGCAAGATAGCTTTGCATCATAATGCTGATGTGGAAATTCTTGATTTCAGTAAGATGGTGATAGAATTTATGGCATTAAATAAGGAGCAGATGAATCGACATATGGAGCAGCGAGTACTGGAACTTGCCTTTAAGCTTGAGAAAAAGATCAATAGTAGTCGTGACGAATTAAAGAAGGCATCCCAGAAGCGCCTGCAGGCTGGTGCAGAAGTTCAGGGAGAATTATTATATATGGATCTGCTTAAGCATTTTGAGCATATAGGAGATAATTCCTTAAATATTGCTCAGGCTTTGCGGAAAATAAATTAGAAGAAAGAAGAATAATATATAAGTTTAGTCAGGAGGGATATATGAAGAAAATAGGTTTTTTAATTTTTTTATTAATATTATTTTCACTTCAATTGCAGGCAAGGCGAAACATCGTATTGACTGGTTACTGGTCACCCACCAGCGAAATGATCTATCAATTCAGCAATGATCCTGAATTAAATCCAGATGGCTGGATAGGAGAGAACTGGGAAGATTGCGGTTATGATGTGTATGCATTTTTTCCGGCATTTAATCGTGTAACGCGAGATTTTGAAGTGGATTATCAGGCAACCTGGGAAGATTTCTGGGCAACTGTGGATATTTATAATCCTATTGCCATAATCAGTTGGGGTGCTGGTGCAGGACCCTGGGAGATAGAGTATAATGCCCGGAATTTAGCGAGCTGGGTGAACGATTATGAATATCCTTATCAGCCAACACCTTCACCCCCAGATGATACTGTACCGGTGAATTTTGTACGCCATGCCACGCTTCCAGTAGAAGCAATAGAGGCAGCAGTAGATGAGCAGTCACCCTTGAATGCCTGGGTGGACTGGAATGGAAATGCGGGAGCATTTTTGTGTGAATATATGGCATATCTGGGAATGTGGTATCAGGGAATTCACAGTAGTATGGAAGATGAATATCCTTGCCTGGCAGCAGGTTTTATTCATGTAAGCTCAGGTGTAAATCTGGGATATGCCACTGACGCTGCCCAGATAACGCTGCGTACGACAATTGAATATCTTCATAGTTTTGTTGATCTTGAGGGGACAGTGTATGCAGATGGAATAGATCCTGCCGGAACTCAGGTGACTTTGATCAGCGAAGATGACACGGAATATAATGTCACAGCAGATGAGAATGGAGAATTTGAGATCCCCTTATTCCCTTCTGGCACCTATGATGTTAGAGCCTATCTTGACAGGTATTATTTTTACGAAGGAGTAGCAGATATTGATTCAGAAAATAATCTGCTGGACATTGTACTGGAAGAATATCAATCTAATGATCCCTTAAGCTGGTGTGCAGAGCCATTGCAGTTTGTAAGTTCTGCTCCCAATTTGAATATTATGATTGCCGGAGTATATGAACCTGAAGACCTGGCACCTTATGTGAATTGTCATTTGCGGGAACTTGGTTTTACCTGTGGAGTGGATAGCACAGATGCAGAAGTGCAGTTAATTTTATATCAAGGGACACCGGAAAATGAAGAATTAATGGAGATTCTCTATGAAGAAGATCTTGCCGATTTCAGTGCAGGAGATTATATAATATACTGGCTGGAAGGCGAGAGCCTGATAACAGAAGAAACCTGGGAACAGGGACTTACTCTGGCCTATCAGATAGCATCTGATACTGGAGATATTGGCTGGATGGATGAAGGTCCGGCAGTATCTGGAAAGGGTAATATGATCAAAGTGTCTGGACAATGGATGGAAGCAGAAGATATGCTGGGAGTAGATGGCAACTGGGATATCAGCCTGGGATTTTATGGGGAAATGATCAGTGATGAAACTAATGATCTGATCTCTGTAAGCTCAAATCTGGTTAATTATCCCAATCCCTTTAATCCTGAAACATATATCAGATATAATAATTCCCAGAGCATAAAAGCAGAAATATCTATCTATAACATCAAGGGTGAACTGGTGAGAAGAGCAGATATGAACCGCAATAATAACGGCAGCTTTATGTGGTGCTGGAGTGGGGAAGATCAGTCAGGAAAGTCAGTGGCTACTGGAGTCTATCTGGCGAAAGTTAAAAGCGAAGGAAATGTAGAGCAACGGAAGATGCTGCTGATCAAATAAATGTAAATCGCCGGACTGAAAAGTCCGGCATTTTTTTTACTTGTGTTTTTTAAGAGAAGAATTAGTTACTCGATTCTGGATTTCTTCTCTAATTTCATGTTTAGAATTGCGGTTACGTCTGGCATTACGACTGTCTATAAAAATAGCGATCACAATAAAACCAACCAGTATAACTGTTAAAACAATGTCAATGTAAGTAAAACCTGTTTCCATTAAACCCTCACCATTCTCACGTTTAATAAAATAATTCCGATCAACAATACTGAATAAGCAAAAAGAGCTTTAGCGCTAAATTTACGTTTCCAGATAAAAGCATCCGTCACTACCGCTAATAGCACAACTCCCGATGCAAGAAGCGGATATGCAATCGATGCAGGAATCGATGTCAAGCTGTCCATGAAGAGTTTTGTTGTCAACTGATTAGGGATTCCGAGAATAAAACCAAGGGCGATTGAGTGGAAATTAAAGCTTCTCTTTTTGTAAATAATCAAAAATATAGTAAAGCAGAGTGCGGATGTAAACAAGATGGCAAGGTATAATGTTGGTTCAGCGAGTCCCGTTTCATCATATACCTTCATAAAGGAATCTGTAAATCCTGTAACCATTAAAAGGACCAGTGCCAAACCCGGCTTGCTGATATGTCCGGTGAAGCTCAAACGTAGAAACGCCAGAATGATCAAG
Source organism: Candidatus Stygibacter australis (assembly GCA_030765845.1). Lineage (NCBI taxonomy): Bacteria > Pseudomonadati > Candidatus Cloacimonadota > Cloacimonadia (SeqCode) > Cloacimonadales (SeqCode) > Candidatus Stygibacter > Candidatus Stygibacter australis. The sequence goes on along the minus strand of JAVCDJ010000208.1, from coordinate 1,321 downwards.
GCAATTGCCAGATACTTGATAAAAAACAGAGTTTCGTTGAAGATAAAAATGGAAAGCAGCGTAGGAATGATCAAGGAAACCCTCATCATTCCAACAGAAATTGATTGTCCATTGCGGATAATATTCTTCTGATAGATCAGGAAATTGATCAGGAAAAAGAGTCCCGCTACTATTCCTAAACCATATTCCTGGATTCCAGCCTGGTGCACTGGGATATGATTTGTGCTCCAGCTAAATAGTGATGCCACCAGATAGTTACCTGCAAAAATGTAATAGATATCATTCCTGCTGCTGCGATTGAACCAGGTGAGCAGGTTAGCAATTGCCACCGAGCATAGTATTGATAAAACCAATGATATCATATTTACCTCAGTGACAGGAAATGTAGAGTATAAAAAAGTGGAAAGTAAAATCTTAAGGGAACATTGCAGTGCTTTTGCGCCAGGCTATGGTAGGGGCAGACCCGTGTGTCTGCCCAGAAGTTACTGTTTTGATATAATCTAAAGAGGGCAGACACCTGGATCTGCCCCTACCATTCGGTCAGGAGGTGGATATAACTTGAAATATTGACAATACAAGGATAATTATAGAAATGGAAATATGATATATATAATATTAGGAATAATCGGTTTAATAGCCGGTGTGATGAGCGGGATATTTGGCATTGGTGGAGGAGTGGTGATCGTACCATTTCTGGTAACCTTTGCCGGGTTGGGAATAAAAGCAGCAAATGGTACTTCCCTGGCAGCATTATTACTCCCAGTGGGATTACTTGCTGTGATCACTTATAAGAAAGAGAATCTGATAGATATTAAGGCAGGATTGCTGATCGCGGTGGGATTGGCAAGCGGTGTGGCATTAGGAGCACTTCTGGCTCTTGATCTACCAGTGGGGGTCCTCAAAAGACTTTATGGTGCTTTTCTCATTTTTGTGAGTTACAGATTCCTGGTGTTGCCATATCTGCGAAGAAAACGCAGTATGACAGAATTGATCACTGGAGAGGAAATATCTGGCAAATTCTGGCAGTTTTTGCTGCTGGGTCTGGCTGCCGGTGTAATGAGCGGATTATTTGGCATAGGTGGTGGAGTGGTGATAGTGCCACTGTTGTGTACATTATTTCATTTTGAGCAGCGAAAAGCTGCTGGAACTTCTCTGGCAGCGCTTTTATTACCAGTAGGCTTGCCAGGAGTATTATTATATAATCAGGCAGGAGAATTATCATTTATCTCTGCTGCCCCTGTGGCAATTGGCTTGCTGTTGGGTGCGTTGGGTGGAGCTAAACTGGCAATAGGGTTGAATCCGGTAATTGTGAAAAGACTTT
>JAVCDJ010000207.1 GCA_030765845.1 Candidatus Stygibacter australis | reverse complement strand
GTATTTCTCTTCCACCCTCTTTATCTCACACACTTCATTGTCAAAGAGCAGAAATCCATCATTAGCCCCAAACTCTATCTTCATTGCCCTCATAAATCCATGTGTATCCATGATCCCCGTACAAGGCACCAGCATTCCCATTATTGACTTCACTTCCGGTGCCAGCTCTTTGCACTCAGCACCTGAGAGTATCTCCAAATCACTCACTCCATTGCGCACACCATTTGCCTGCAATTCCTTCAAGGCAGCTATTTCTGATTCCTTCACTGCCACCACCAGCTTCCCGCAATTGCGATGAGCGATCTTGTGCTCTGCCAGATAATCGTATAAAAGCTTTCTACCTTCTATGCACAATTCAGCCTTTAAGCTTGATTGCGGGTAATATATTCCTGAATGGATAACTTCGCTATTACGACTGCTGGTATGCCTGCCATAGCTGGCTTCCTTTTCCACGATAACCACATCTTCATAAACCTTGCTGAGCTCTTTACCTATTGCCAATCCCACACAACCGGCACCGATTATCAGGATTTTTACTTCTTCCACTACCTGTTTCCTTCCATAACCTCTGGGTTGACGATCTCCGGAGGCATTTCACCTGCCAGACAGGCAGCCGCACAATCCCTCACCAGTTCCGCCATCCTGACCCGTGTTTCGAAACTGGCACTGCCAATATGCGGCACGATCACCACATTATCCAGAGCCTTCATCTCATCCGGCACCTCTGGCTCGTTGTAATACACATCCAGTCCGGCAGCAGCAATCTGCTTAGCTTGCAGTGCCTTGATAAGCGCCTGCTCATTGATAACTCTCCCTCGGGCAGTATTGATCAGCACAACAGTCGGCTTCATCATTCTTATCTGCTCAGCGTCTATCAAATGATGCGTTTCCTGGTTATAAGGAATGTGCAGGGAGATAATATCGCTTTCTCTCAGCACTTCTTCCAGAGACTTATTTTTTGCCTGCAAATGCTCATTCATCCATTCATTTTCATGATGATTATGATAGATAACCTTCATCCCAAAACCCATTGACCTCCGGGCTACTGCTTCTCCAATCCTGCCAGCTCCAATTATCCCCAGGGTTTTACCATAGATGTCCTGTCCCTGCATCAGCATGGGAGCCCAGCCGGTAAAATTACCTGCCCTGGTATATCTATCTGCTTCCACTATCCGCCGGGCAGCGGCAAATATCAGTGCCCAGGTGAGATCAGCAGTTGTTTCAGTGAGTACTCCCGGTGTATTGCACACGGGTATCCCCTTCTCTGTTGCTGCCTGCACATCAATATTATTATAGCCCACTGCATAATTACAGATTCCCTTAAGATCAGGGTTCAGTTCAATTATATCCCTGCCTATCCCGTCTGCCAGCATGGTGATGATCAGGTCGCAGTTTTGGATAGCTTCCTTAAACTCGTCCTGCTCCATATTCCGGTCATAGGGATTGCACTTCACTTCATAAATAGCTTCCAGTTCCTTCATTACGCTTTCGGGCAATCGTCTTGTTACATAAACTCTTGCTTTCATTTATCTTCTCCAAATCTGGTTTTACCTGTATATTCATCCTTACCCATGATCAAAGCTCCTGCATAAGGTAATTTCTCCTGGATAATAGCGTCTATCTGCTGGGATACTTCTCTGATCTCCCACTGGGCATGAGCATCTGAGCGAAGTCTTGAAAAATGATATAATTCTCTCAGGTTTGCCTTAAATAATACTGCCAGCCGATGTCCATTGGTCAAAATATAATTCCCCAATCCAGGTTTTACCTTCTCAAGTTTATAATACAGCTCTTCAGTTTCTTCCACCACTGGCATTATCAATTCCATACCACCAATTTCTCTGATCAATGGCGGGATGATAAAGCCGTTTTCCGGATGATAACTACTGCGCAGGATAGTGGACATCCGATGCCTTTTTAATTGCCCAAAACAGGATGATGAGATCAGGAGATTAAAGCTGATATCTGCCAGTTCAAATGCTCGCGGCATCCTCTGCCAGGGCGTTAGCCCCCTCAGCATCTCTTTATATATCTCTGCTTTCTCTTCATCACTCAATAGCAGCACCTGCTCATATATTGACCTGATATCATTACCGCTATTCTCAAAGATCATCCCTGCCAGTATCCAGTTTTCTGCACTCGGGGTCATGCTTACGAATTTCACCTGCTGGTTCAATCTCTCGCTTTCTATATAAGGTAATCTATCAAAATAACGCTTCTCGCATTCTTCACATTTGGTATAACGCACCAGCGAAGGGGCAATACTGCTTGCCTGCTGCCAGAGTGCTTCCCTGAGCTGCTTTGCTTCTGCCAGCTCATTTTTATCCAACCGCTGTAATAATCGCTCCATAGATCGGGCATTGATAGTCATGCCAAACTGCGTCTGCGTGGCTAATGCCAGCACGTAGCGTGCATCTTCCTTGGCTTTACCATTTAATTCACTCTTAGTGCCGGCAAATCCAGTCTTCTGCAGATGCTCTCCCGCTCTTTTATATAAAGTAGTATATAATTTATTCTGCCTTTCTATTACATGTTTAAATCTGGGTTCCAGCTCAGTACCGATGATTTCCGCTGGCAGATAATAATCACCCTTAAGGGTTACATATCTCTGTGATTTCTCAGTGAAAGATGCCAATCGACTCCGCTGTATATCTTCCACCAGCAGCCGTGAGATACCCGTGATATCAAAATTAAATACTGCATGCTCTGCAACAGAAGCATGCCCCATCTCAAATACAATATTCTGATTAGATGATCTTGCCTTGGCTACATCCGCCAAAGCTGCTTTGCGCAGGTCACCCACACTCTTCTTACTGCGTGATATCCTGGCATAGGCTGCTGAAATGGTCTCTGGAGTTGCCTGCTGCTGGTTTTCCAATTGCTGGATTTGACTGTAGTCAAGATTATATCCCGCTATTTCTACTTTCATTTATGCTCCAGACTCCCCATTATATCTAATTGCTGATCCACTATCTTAATTCCGCTGGATGCGCCTATCCTGTTTGCTCCTGCTGCGATCATAGCCCGGGCATCTGCTTCCGTGCGTACTCCGCCTGAGGCTTTCACTCCCATCTTATTACCTACCACTTTCCGCATCAGGCGTACATCTTCCACATTGGCTCCACCGGAAGAAAAACCTGTAGAAGTTTTCACAAAGTCAGCTCCCGCTTTCTTTGCCAGCAGGCAGGCGATGATCTTTTCGTCTTCAGTCAGCAGACAGGTCTCTATTATTACTTTAAGAAGTGCTCTATTCTGAATACAGGTATCGCTCACAATAGCAATATCCTGATATACAAGGTCATAATTACCTGATTTTAATTGTCCGATATTAATAACCATATCTATTTCCTTGGCACCATTCTCAATAGCCAGCCGCGCTTCAAATGCCTTCATTACAGAACTATTTGCACCCAGAGGAAATCCTATTACGGTACACACAATGCCATCAGGTAGATTTTCTGCTGCCAGACTCACCCAGCACGGATTAAGGCACACACTGGCAAAACGGTGTAATTCCACTTCCCGGCAGATTTTGAGGATATCTTCATCTGTAGCATCTGGTTTTAATATCGTATGGTCAATAAACCCGTTTAATTCGCAATTCTTCTCCACAAGCTGATCAGGATATTCACTCCGGTCTATCACTGAGTGCAGACTGACCACGTGCCCTCCTCCCGAACGGGAAGGAGTATTATCCTCAATCTGAAATATCTTTCTGGCTAACTTCTCTATTTTATTCATATTTTTCCTCCAGAAATACATTCAGTAAATCACAGATATTTTGTAAAGAATAATAGCTTGAACTTGTGATTAGTTATAAAGGCTTCATGATACCAGCAGGAAAAACTGCATGAACAGATATTTTGTGAACATGGTAGACTTTGTGCTCATAACGTAGATTAATCGTCCTCGATTAAGTCTTTTATAAGTCAATCAGGGATGATTGACCTACATTGATTTGGATTGATAACGTAGATTAATCGTCCTCGATTAAGTCTTTTATGAGTCAATCAGGGATGATTGATCTACATTGATATGGATTGATAACGTAGATTAATCGTCCTCGATTAAGTCTTTTATAAGTCAATCAGGGATGATTGATCTACATTGATTTGGATTGATAACGTAGATTAATCGTCCTCGATTAAGTCTTTTATGAGTCAATCAGGGATGATTGATCTACATT
>JAVCDJ010000206.1 GCA_030765845.1 Candidatus Stygibacter australis | reverse complement strand
CGGTTGTGAAGTAGGATGGCAGATGAAGAAAACTATAATATTATGCTTTATTATCTCGATGCTCTCTTTTTTATGGAGTGATTTCAGCGGGATGAATAATGGAACCCGTTCGCTGGGAATGGGAAATGCTTATTCAGCTTTAGGTGAAGGAGCAGAAAGTATTTTTTATAATCCAGCTGGAGTAGCAGGATTTGATTATAATGTGTTGGGAATATCATATCAGAATCAGTATGGTATTTCAGACCTGCTGAACTTGAATCTCACAGCAGTAGTTCCCTGGAAAGGTTATGCCTTCAGTATGGCTACTCAGCAGGTTAATCTGCTGGATGTATATTATGAGGATATTTTCTATCTGAATATGGCTCGAAGTTTCCAGCTAAAAAGTGGACAATTGAATGTAGGAATAAATGGCAAATATTTCATTGTGTCCGGAGAAGAAGCCGATGTAGAGCTTGATAGTCCTATTGATTTTGATCTGGGTGCTATATATAAGATAAATGGCTTTCATATTGCCTATAGCAGCAGGAATATAACCCGATTGGATGGGGAAAAGGATAAAATTGAAAGTTCACAATTAATAGGAATGGCATTTAAATGGCAGAATCTCTTGAATCTGACTACTGATTATGAGATCACACCGGAAAACAATTATTTCAGGATCGGGATCGAGCTTTGGTTTTATGACACTTTCGCTCCGCGCCTGGGATTTGATGATCAATATCTCACGATGGGATTTGGTTTGAAATCAGACTGGTGGGGATTTGATTTTGGACTGAAAGCACATGAAGAACTGGGGACGACTTATAGATTTGGTTTAACCCTCAAATATAAAGAGAAGTAGCATATGAAGAAATTAATATTAATTTTTAGTTTATTATTATTCTGTGCTGGTCAGCTTTATTCGGGACCAATATCTTTTGAGGGATATCTGGAAGGTCAATATAGAGCTGTCTATAAAGCTGATGAATTTAACTGGAATATCTGGGATCCGAATATAACTTTTGAAGGCAGATTTAATACTGACCCCGTACCTGGAACCAATGTCTTCTTTAAATTCTACTCAGATAAGGATAATGATCAATACAAAAGTGGAAAATCTGCTCTGGCAGTACTTACGGAAGGTCATGCACTTTTCAGACAGGAAAAGACCGGCTATGGATTTGAATCAATATTATTCACCCGTGAAGGTGGTAGATACTGGCTGGATGGATCTATGCTTGATATATTGAATACTGGTTCGGTGAATAGTGGTGGCAATGGTCAAGGTGCTCGGTGGGACTTCTGGTCACCAAATTCGAGTCTCACTTACATTGTCTCAGATTTTTCTTCTGACGGTGGTGATGATGTGCACCTTGGAAGATTTCGTCAAGCTCTATTTGATAATAATATCAGGTTAGGTTTTACCTATCAGCGCAAGAATGATGCTTCCGGAGGAGCAAAAGACTATAACATGGTTCTGGCTGGAGACCTTCGCTATCAATGGCAAAATTATTATATCTCCTGGGAATTGGCAGGAACTGATGAGCCTTCGGATCAGGAAGTTGTTGATAAGCTTGATGAATATCAGCACAGCGGAGACTGGGAAGATATTTTCAAGCAGAATCTGGCATCTAAGCTGGAAGTATCCGGGTTCAAGACCGGCAGCTATAAATTGGGTTATCTGGCTGTTACACCGGGAGGTTATTTCTATGGTGACAGCTATATAAATAAAATGGGAAATAATGATAAAAATAAATATGGCTGGTCGTTGAATTCCTATTATCTGGTTCCCCAAAGAGCGATTACAATTACCTGTAATTACTCTGAAAGTCAGAAAATTGTTCCTGATTCTCTGATCATTGACGATCAGGAGGTTATCAGCTATAATCCAGAAAAAAACCTCTATACAGAAGCATATATAGAATTTATCAATGGTTTCAAGTGGAAGATCTATTTCAATAAAAAGGATGTAGAATGGCAGGGAAATGATAAAAAGCACTATGACTTTTTCACTGAATTGCAAGTTGAAAACAGACTGGCAAAACTGCTTACTCAATTCAAGATCAAGGATATGGGTGAAACCGAAGAAAAGCAGATCTGGGGTATTGAATGCAGCGTGAATCTCACAGAACGCTGGAAGTTATTCTCAAGAGGAATGGTAGCAAATGACCGCGCAGGTTCACGATTTAGTGTATTTGGTGAAGTAAGTTACAAGGTTGGTGGAAATACTGAAGCTTATATCCAGTATGGACCAAGCTGGTGGGGACAATATGGACTTGTGAATGATTATGGATTCACCTCAGCTGGAGAGATGGAAGACGAAATTAAGCTGATAGTTAAGAGCTGGTTTTAAGAATACAGGTAGGAGAAATATATGAAAAAGAAATTAATATTATTTGTTGTTTTACTTTCCACTTGTTTACTGTTCAGTAGTGTGAAAGAGCTCAATGACGGTATAGAATTCAGTTATTATGCCCCTGATGCAGGTTCAGTAACAGTAGCAGGAAGTTTTAATGACTGGAACACAACTGCAAACCCGATGGTCAAAGATGCTGATGGCAATTGGAAGATCGTGATAGCATTACCGGAAGGAAGCCATATGTATAAATATGTGGTGGATGGTAACTGGCTGGTAGATGATGATAATCCAAACGCAGCAGAAGATGGTTATGGCGGGTCTAATTCTTTAGTGGATGTGGCGACTGGTGGTATGGTTACCAAAGATGTTCAGGTAGCAAAAAAACCTTCTGCAGTAAATCCCAAAGTATATTTTGATGGTCGCTATTACGTGCTCAATAACATGAAAAAAGGTGATACCAGCCGATATTTGCTTGATAAACCTTATCATGACCTCAATCTTGGTATCCTGGTGAAATTAAATGAAAATATGGAAGGATATACAGTTCTGAATATTAATAATACCACTGAAGGTGTGGAAATGTGGAAGACGCATCTCAATTATAAGCGAACCTATATGCATCTTGATGCTGATTATTTGAATATTTATGCTTTTGATAATGTGGGTGAAGTCAGTTTTAATGACCCGCTCCAGATAGTTGGGGGGCAGGGATTATATAACTACAATTTTGGATATGGTTACAGGGGTGTAAAATTCTTTACCGGCAATAATAAGATCGCTTATTTAAGTCATCTTCCCATAGATATCAAGCTGGAAGCCTTTGCAGCTGACCAGATTGGAGATGCAGAACGTGATGTGGAAGCCGCACGGATCCAGCTGGGATATGATTTTTTGACATCGGTTTTTATGAATAAAATATGGCTGGGCAGCTCCTTTTATAACAGCCGCGTAAATAGCCAGTATAACCACACATTTAATGATTCATTATCCTATTCAGGAGATATTGTTGATAAAAATCCTATCTGGGAGATTGACGCAAAATTAACTTCTACTTATTCACAACCGGGCTGGCAGGGTAGTATGGACTTTTCTCTTGCCTATGAGCATTATGACTTTGAAAATAATAAAGAATATCGTGATTTTGGAGATTCCAATTTCATAACGGAAAAAGAATTCGTCTGGCAGGATGGTACTAAGGATCATTTCTGCTGGAAGATGAAATTTCCCCAAGCTCTTACTTTAGGCGGATTTTTCCAATGGAATACTGTAAACCTTCATTATGAAGAATTTCCTGATACAGTACTGGTTCTACCATCTACTGTAGTAAGTGAAGCAGAATTCAAACGAAGCAAATTCGCTTTAAATGCCAGTTTCGAGAAAGATAACCTGAAAGTAGAAGCTGGCTTTAAACGCTGGCAGACAGAATATCCTGACAGCGTTGCCTCCTGGAATGATTATTACCGTTTTATGGAACGCACTGATGGCAATGGCAAATGGTATCAAACCTATAACGAACTTGATTTTGCCCAATATTTGCTGATGGGATATGAAACCGGTTTATTGTGGAACCTGAAATTAAGTTATGACTGGTGGAAGCTGAATGCCGAATACGAAGTAAATATTGCCCAGATTGATTTCTTCTTTAGTCCTCAGCTGATAGAAAACTTTGTGCGGCTTAATTATGATATCAGCAGTCACTGGAAAATCTGCACAGATACCCGTATTCCCATGTATAATAGTGATTTCCTGGGTCTTATAACAGATTTTGGGAATGATGAAGATGTATTTGTAGATCTATACGCTGCCTTGAAGTATCATTTAAAGGATAATGTCTGGATAGCGCTCAGTTATGGCGTAAGCCCTGATGTGATCAATGATGTTACAGATGAATTCTATAATGGTGGCAGATTTGAGTATCTGGAAGAATACAGTGAACTGGATGGCTATCTGCATAACACTTATTATGAATTTGGCGAAAAGATCCGTCAGGCAGAGGATGCACTTTCAAAGGATGACAGAATATCCCTGGAAGCTGTTATCAAGTTCTAAGGAGTTATTATGAAAAAATATCTTATAATAATATTAGTTCTCTTGATCATTTCTGCCTGTTCCATGAATATCATCAAGAAGCGGCTTCCCCCGCCTCATCCGGTAAAAGGCGGAATTGTCTTTATGCATGATGCCGCCTCAGCACGTCAGGTTAATCTTGCTGGTGATTTCCCGGATAATCTCTGGGTAGGTACTGGCAGCAGCAGTGGCAGATTTGATGATCGCCTGGGGCAGATGTATGATGATGGCACACACGGAGATGAAGTTGCTGGTGATGGCATCTGGACGCTTATCAAAGATCTTGCCCCCGGTAGATATGAATACAAATACGTAATCGATAGAAATACCTGGGTGACTGATCCTAATGCTGTAGAAGGCACTGATGACGGCTACGGCGGGAAAAATTCAGTTTTAATAGTTAAATAACGGAGGAAATATGAAAAAGATAAATTTATTAATAATTGGATGCGCTTTTATCCTGCTGATGTTTACCGGATGTGACGACAGTTCCACAGAAATTGTGTTTGACCACAATACTGCTTTGGAAGGATATGTTACTTTTCAGGATAACTCTCCAGATACATTATCCGCTCAGGTAATGGTTTCACGTGATAATGTGCAGCTTGCTGAAACCATGACTGATACTCTGGGATACTATCTGATCGAAAATCTAGCGTCTGGCACATATTTCGTCTCGATCAGTACTGAAGGTTTTGCCAGTGCAATGTTTGCAATTGTATTGATCAATAATGAAATTGTGACGGCTGATACAGTGACACTTGAAGGTATGAGCACAATGGATCAGCAGACCCGCATCGTAGATGGTGCAATTGATGCCGGCTGGGAGCCTGTTTATACTCAGGATCATGTAAGCGGTTGGGGTCCCAATGATTTTTATGCTCTCTATCTGTCTTATGATGAAGAATATCTTTACGTGGCAATCACAGGTGAGTTTTCTCCTTCAGATAACACGGTGTGTATGGGGATAGATAAGGATAGCAGCGGTGATACTGGAATAAATGATTTCAGTATTGTTGATGGTGGAGATATTGGTGGAAGGATCAGAAAGAATATAACCGCTCCTGATGATTTTGGGGCAGATATTGCCTTCTGCTCTGGCTGGGCACTTGCTGATGCAGCTATTGTATCTCTGGAAAATCCCTCTCAGGTAGATGAAGCAGCTCTGGAAGATGTGATCATTTCCTTAAATGGTTCTGTCCTTGAATTTGCCATATCTCTATCTGAACTATATAATGGCGCTCCTCATTCTTCTATTTCTCTGGTTGCCTATATCGGTGGTGGTGGTGACGCCTATTTCGCTGATGATGCCATTCCTCAGGGTTCGGGAGCCTTTGAAGGCACTTTCTTTGAAGTATTTACGATTGGATATTAATTATCTTTTGGAGGATATATGAAAAAAATAATTTATAGTCTGTTGTTATTATTAGTTCTGGCACTAATTTCTTCATGTGCGGTTCTGGGAATGTCTGGAGGTAGCAACACAGCAGCACTAAGCAAATCTGATGATTCCTCAAAACAGGCTGCTTCTGGAATCAAATTTACTTATAAAGATGCTTTGGCATCATCTGTAAGCCTGGCCGGTGATTTCAATGGCTGGGATACTCAGGCAAATCCTATGACAAAAAAGGGTGATGTCTGGCAGATTGAAATGAATCTGGATCCTGGTAGTTACATGTATAAATTCGTGGTCAATGGCACTGACTGGAAAACGGATCCCGATAATCCTGAAACGGTTGAAGATGGTTATGGCGGGACAAATTCTGTAGTAAACGTTGGGAGTGGAACTCAAGAAACCAAAGTGGGTCAAGACACTTACACAGCAAATTTCAAATACACTCCTGAATCAGAAGCTGGTGCAGTATATGTGGCAGGTGATTTCAATAACTGGGCTACAGATGCTAATGAGATGAAGTGGAATGGCACTGATTATGAATTAAGCCTTGATCTCAAAGAGGGGCAATATGCCTATAAATTCATTGTTGATGGTAATTGGATCACTGATGAAAATGCTGCTGAAACTATCGATGATGGTTATGGTGGCACTAATTCTGTGATCAATGTTGGAAAGGATCCTGCAGCAAAAATTAAAGCTGCTCCAAAAACTGAACCTGCAGTTGAATCGAATAATTCTGAAGGAAATATTCCTGTTACATTCACCTATCAGCCTCTCACAGGCGGGAAAAAGAATGTATTTCTGGCTGGTGATTTCAATAACTGGTCACCAACCGCTACTCCCCTGGACGAAGATAATGGTATTTATACAACTATTTTGAAATTGAAAGTTGGCAAATATGGCTATAAATTCGTAGTAGATGGAACCTGGGTTTCTGATGAGAATGCTGAGGAATTTGTGGGTGATGGATATGGTGGACAGAATTCCATTGTGTTTGCCGGTAATAAGGCTGAGATTGATGCCCTCAGAAAGGTTACTTTTAGATATGAACCTTCAAGTACCGTAAAAGAAGTTTACCTTGCCGGCTCACTTAATGACTGGAATCAAAAAGCTGATATGATGACTGATGCTGATGGTGACGGCCTTTATGAAGTAACTAAATTGCTTAAAAATGGAGAATATTCCTATAAATTCGTGGTTGATGGAATGAACTGGCTAACAGACCAGAATGCTGATAAATTTGAAGAAGATGGCTTTGGTGGTCAAAATTCTATCATAGTTGTTGATGAAAAATACCCATCTATTATTATCAATAAAGGAGATGGTGAATTCCTCACTTACGGCTTACCTTATGGACAGAATATTCAGATCATAAATCCTCTCAGTCAGCATGATTTTGAATTTAAGGTCAGAGTGCATAAAGGGGATCTGGAAAGTGTTAATATTATCATAGATGCAGTAGAGCACCCGATGGAATTGATCACAACTGATAACAGCTATGAATATTATCAATTCAATTATATAATGCCCCAGAGCATCACGAATTTTAATTATGCCTTTAGTTACCATGATGGTGATAAAGTGTGGTATATGGCTCTTAACGGCTTTTCAGAAGAATATAATGAGTTCTTCTATGCTCCCGGTGATATAGATCCTTTCTACACTCCGGACTGGGTGAAGGATGGCATTATATATCAGATATTCCCCGAACGCTTTGCCAATGGTGACAAGGCTAATGATCCTGATTTTTCTGAATGGTATTATGACGATGTGAAATCTCCTCCAGCTCCAGGAAAATTATTACCTAAATACAAACCCTATTATCATCTTATTGAAGACTGGTATGATATTTCCGGGTTAACAAAGAGTCCTTATCATCATCCTGATAATGATGGCTATCAGCCCGAATATAACAGCTATTATGGTGGTGATATTGCCGGAATTGCTCAGAAACTTGATTACCTGGTTGATCTGGGTATTACCATAATTTACTTCAATCCGCTCTTCCAGGCGAAATCAAATCATAAATATGATGCAGCGGATTATATGATGATAGATCCCCATTTTGGTACAAATGATGAATTCAAAGACTTCGTGGCTGATTGTCATGCCAAAGGTCTCAAGGTGATCATCGATTGCGCCTTTAATCATACTGGTGAAACCTTCCGGGCTTTCACTGATGCTGCAGAAAAATGTGAAGATTCTGATTACTGGCAGTGGTATGAATGGAAAAAATGCCCTCTGCCAAAGACAGGGAGTTATACTCCCAGCGATTATTATGAATGCTGGTGGGGTTTTGGTGAAATGCCAAACCTTAATTATGACCTTACCCTGGCTAATCCCGAAGAAAACAGCATTAAAGATATGACTCTTGCGCATCCTAATATGCCAGTGGTTAATTATGTCCTTGATGTAGCTGATTTCTGGATTAGTGAAATGGATATAGATGGCTTCCGCCTTGATGTTCCTAATGAAGTTCCTTTCTGGTTTTGGAAATTATTCCGAGAACGCGTGAAATCACTTAAGCCTGATGCCTGGCTGGTGGGCGAGCTCTGGAGCAATGCTGTAGATTGGGTTAATAATGATTATTTTGATTCCGTGATGAATTATGCCTATTTCAAAGATCCCGTGCAAAGATTCTTTAATATGAGACAGTGCACAGCTAAAACCTTTGATCGTGACCTGAAACCCGGCAGACTCAGCTATCCTACCCAGGCTGCTCAAACCATGATGAATCTTATAGACAGTCATGACACTGTCCGCTATCTGGAAGCCGCTGGTGGTGATATATCCACTTTAAAGCTGGCATCTCTGTTTGAAATGACCTATGTGGGCGCTCCCCATATCTGGTATGGTGATGAGATTGCCATGATGGGTAAGCATGATCCTGATTGCCGTAGACCTTTTAACTGGAAATATCGTGATGATCCCAAAGCAGTTGCTCTCCTTAATTACTACCAGAAAATCATCCAGATACGTAAGGATAACATCGCTCTCAGACGTGGTACTTTCAAAACCCTGCTCACCGATGGTATGATCTATTCCTATGAAAGGGAATATAATGATAACAAAGTATTCGTAATTATCAATAATGATAGTGCGGAAAAAGTAATTGAACTGCCAGTGGATACTGATATGCGCTCTCTCATCAATCAGATTGATGGAGTTAATTATCAGGTTAATAATGGTGTGATCACGGTTAATGCTGCACCATATACCGGTTATATATTAAAGTAAAGGAGCTGCTATGGCGCAGGTCATTTTAGATAAAATAAACAAAGTTTATGATCAAAAAGTTCACGTAGTTAAAGATATCAGTCTAAAGATCAAGGATAAGGAATTCATGGTGCTGGTTGGTCCCTCAGGTTGTGGAAAATCTACTATCCTCAGAATGATCGCTGGTCTGGAAGAGATCACTGAGGGAGAGATCAGCATTGGTGATAGAGTTGTGAATGAATTGCAGCCCAAAGACCGCGATATTGCCATGGTTTTCCAGAATTATGCCCTATATCCTCACATGACGGTATATCAGAATATGGCTTACGGGCTTAAACTGCGGAAAATACCCAAAGAACAGATTGATGCCCAGGTGCACCAAACTGCCTCTATTCTTGGTTTGGAAGAATATCTGGATCGCAAACCCAAGCAGCTTTCCGGTGGTCAGAGACAAAGAGTTGCCTTAGGCAGAGCAATTGTCCGTAAACCCCAGGTGTTTCTCTTTGATGAACCGCTTTCTAATCTGGATGCAAAACTCAGGATTCTGATGCGCGCTGAGATCAGTAGATTGCACAAAAAGCTTGATACCACCATCATCTATGTAACTCATGACCAGGTGGAAGCCATGACCATGGGAGATCGGATCACAGTCCTTAATGACGGCATTATCCAGCAGTGTGATACTCCTCTCAATCTTTATGATCATCCCAAAAATTTATTCGTTGCCGGATTTATCGGCAGCCCTGGCATGAACATGATTTCCGGGAATATCACCTCAGATGATACCATCAGTTTCGCAGCAAAGGGCATCAATATCCCGATCCCAGCAGAATATCAGCAGGAATTACAGCCTTATATTCAAAAACCTGTGATCCTGGGAGTACGCCCGGAAAATCTCTACATTGATCCGCAAGCAGCCACAGAGGCAATTGTTGAAGTCGTGGAGCCCATGGGTAATGAGATAATTATCTATCTGGCAGTAGGGGATAGTCACATCCTGATGCGTCTGGAAGAAAGACTTCCCTTAAAACCGGATGATGTAGTTAATATTGCTTTCAAAGATCTGCATCTCCATTTCTTTGATAAAGCAACCGAAGAGTGCATTAATTATAGTGATGATCTAATTCGCACCGAATTATAGATTAGATTTTCTATGCAGATTGGGAGTCCCACTCCCAATCTGCATAACTTTTTCCTGAAAGCGATCAAACCCCGACAGATATGGAATTCAATTCCATTTCTGCAGGTATCTTAAGCGATGTCCACTCCGTTCACTCCGTTTACTAAAAAAGACTTTCATAAATTCATCATTATTATTTGACAACAGGATAGATATAGATTATCTTGGATAATTGAAGAAATGAAAGGCTAATAAAGCAAATAATGGAGGTGATTATGAAGAGAATATTGACCTTATTGATAATTATGGGAGCAGCACTTTTTTTATGGGCAGAAGATGTGACATTTAATGTAAATATGAACTATCAGATATCATTAGGTAATTTTGATGTTGAAGTAGATTCTGTTGATGTGGCAGGAAATTTTAATGGCTGGGGTGATATTCCTATGATAGGAGAAGACCTCGATGCAGACGGGATTTACTCAATGACGGTTATTGATCTTGAAGTGGGATTTGTTTGCGCATACAAATTCAGGATCAATAGTAACTGGGGTACTTCCGAATTTCCAGGTGGTGGAGCTGATCGTTCCTACACGGTGGTTGCCGGAGAGAATATTGTGGATCACTGGTATAATGATGAAGAGATGCCCAGTGTCTTTGCTGATGTCGTCTTTACGATAGCTGATGGTACAGAGAACTATCTGGACATTAACTTCAAGAGTTCCTTTAATGAATGGGTATTGTACCAGATGACAGATGATGGCGTGGCACCTGATGAAGTTGCCGGAGATCATGTCTGGACTGTGCTGGTGGAAGATATTCCTAATGGCACCCATACCTGGGGTGCGATAGAAGATGACGGCTCACAGTGGGGAATCTGGCTGATCGAGGGAGATGACCTGGAATATACTATTGATGATGAAGGAAACGTGAGCGGTCAGACAGACTATGTAATTGATCCTGGCAGTGGGCAGGATGTTACTGTTACTTTTCAGGTTGATATGAACCTGGTGACAACTGTGGGAGAAGTATCAATCGCTGGTTCATTCAATAGCTGGACTGTTCCAGGGGAGACAATGTCTGATGATGATATGGATGGTATTTATACAATAGATATTTTACTACCCTCTGGCTCACCTATCAATGAACAATATAAGTATTTAAACGATGCAGTATATGAAGATATAGAAAACCGTAGTTTTGTGCTAGATGACAGTGTTACCGAGCAGATATTACCAGTGGATTATTTCAATAATATGAATCCTGATGACTATCTGGAACAAACCATGATGCTCACGATCTATGTAGATATGGAAGATACAGTGTTTGATACTCTTTCGGTGTGCGGAAATGTAGCACCCCTGGACTGGGATTTTGCTGCTAATAACTACATGCTTACTTTGCATGAAGGCACTACCTGGACAATTGACATCACGTTTAATGAAGGGGCTTACCGTTATCTGGGATTTAAATTTGCCATTGACTTACAGGATCTGGAAGCAGGATTTGATGAAAATCACTCAGTAACGCTGGATGAATCTGAAATGTTCCAAACTGCCTGGTGCGTTTATGGAGTGATGGGTCCTACTACAGGGGAAGATAATGATGTGATCACTCCTGATCAAAGTGGACTGGTTAATTATCCCAACCCATTTAATCCAGAGACAAAAATTGCTTATCAAATCCCGGTGCAGGATGAAGGTGTGTTAAGCATTTATAATTTCAAGGGACAGCTCGTGAAAACCTATTCAGGCATCACAGGAACTGGTTCAATTGTCTGGGATGGAAAGAATGAATCAGGTGAAAAAGTAGCTTCAGGTTTATATTTTGCCAAAGTAAAAGCAGGTGAATGGCAGCAGACACATAAGATGCTGCTGCTTAAATAACCCCTACGGGGTAATCATATTTTTTAGTGTAGATATTATTCTACAATTAAATAACCTCTACGAGGTAGGATTTATTTCTTACCCTGTAGGGGTTTGTTATTTGTAGAAAAACAACTCAATCCCAACATTTTATTTTCCCTGTAAGGGATATTTTGGCTCTGTATGTGGTATGGGCTGTTATTAAATTACCCTACATATGAGAATTTTACAGGTATTATTGACATTATCAAAAGCATAAAAGACGGGATTTATCATTATCAATATGATAAGTATTCAATCCGGATGAAAATGAAACAAATAGCGTAAACTACTAATATAAATAATTAATAATAAAACCGTTAGGTAGGATATAGATTATTCACTAAAATCTTTGGTACGCTTTCTGCAATATACTAAACTATGACAGATATTACAGGAGGCAGTTATGAAGAAATGTTTAGTAATTACTTTGATACTTCTATTTGTGCTATTGGCAGGAGCAGAAGAATTTAAAGCAGATAATCACAGGTTCACGGCAGATCTAACTAATGTAAATGAATCAGTAAATCAAGCATCAACAAGGGAAAATCCCTATTCTGAATGGGAAACTGTACCCATGGAATTAATGACCAATTATGCAGATTACTTTCAATGCTATAACCAGGTGCCTATTGCCTATCAGCCTGAGGAATTAGGTGGAGGTATCTATATCATGTACCGGGTGATGGATCCGGGTGGTTATAGTGAAGTGTGTTTTAGTTATATTGATGCAGACGGAAATATGCAGGCAACTTCAGGAACGGGCAATTCAGGAGCATATTGTGATGCAGAGGTAGATCAGCAGACGGGAGATGTATTCAGTTGCTGGCATGTACCTGTTATGGAAGATCAAACCATTGATTGCATGATGAATTATGATCTATATCATGTGCTCTATGAACCCGGTTTGTGGAAAGACCCGGAGATCACGGTGATCAATTCTGATGAAATGGATGAATATGATCCTACTGAGAATGATGAATTCATCTGGCCCGAGATCAAGATCGGTACTTCTCCCATAGCAGGGAAGCAGAGGGTGTATCTGATAGCCAGCAATCATAACGATTCTGACGGTGAGAATGGCTACCCTTCGGAAAACGTGATGATCTGCTATGCAGATTTTTCTGTAGAAGACCTTAATCTGCAAAGTGATCTGGACTGGAATTATACTACAATCCCCACAATGGATAACTGGAATTCTGAGCAGCCAGCCTGGTATCGCTCATTTAAGGCATTCACAGTGATAGAAAATAAGCTTATCTTCATGGGTTATAAGGTCCCCGCAGATAATTCGGACGAACCTGATCAGATGTTCTGTTTTATCAATGAGAATTATGGTGAAGGTGAGTGGGAAGAATATTATCAGGATTGGGAATTTGAAGAGGAAAATCCATCATTCTATAATGATGCTACGGGTGAGACATGCTACCTTTATTCCAATCTGCAAAACAGTCCCACAGTACCATATCCAGAGGTTAAGCAGCAGATCATGCATTCCGGATATTTTAATCTGGTGCCTACACATGACAATACGCAAGTAATGTGGCCCGGAGCAATGGGGATAACTTATAATGACGGCACAGAAGATACTTATCACGCCAGATGGTTCCAGGTATATCCCAAGGTATTTTCTTTTGACCTGAATACTCACGAATTCAGTTTTACTGATGTATATCCCGGTGGGGCAAATCCCCGTGATAGTGTTCCAATGAAGCCCTGGGATCTTGATGAAGATGGTGAAATTGATTCTTATGATACCACCGGATTTCCTCAGTGGGCACAGGACTGGCCACTTTTTCACTGGGATACTGAGTCCTGCTTCTATTACAACGAATATTATCTGAGCGTGAATGAAGATACTGGCTGGATGGCTATGGTCTGGATGGATGGAACAAAGGCAACAGCAGCCCATGAGAACTGGAATGGCTATGATGATTATCTGGCAAAGCCGGAAATTGCTATTTGCGTTTCATCTGACTGGGGTGAAACATGGAGCGAGCCTATTTTCCGTAATGCCTGCGGTTCTGACGAAAACTATGATCCGGAATTGGATTGCATGATCCCCTGTTTTATCTATCCCGGGGAACAGATAATTGATGATGGTAATGGCTATGGCATTCTCCCGTTATTCTTCCTGGATGATAATGATTATGGGTCATATCACTGCCGTGAGCAGGGGATGAATAATGGTTCTACTTTCATGTATGGGTCTTTAAGGATCTTCTTTGGTGAGGTCATCACAGAAAATGATGCTGAACTTATGGAGACGCCTATTTACAGTATAAATTATCCCAATCCCTTTAATCCTGAAACGAATATTATGTTCCAGAACAAGTTTGCCGGAGAAGTGGAGATCGATATATACAATATGAAGGGTCAGAAGATCAGGAATCTGCTCTCAGATGAATATCCTGTGGGTACGCATAGCGTTATCTGGAATGGAGAAAATGATAATGGCAATCTGGTTGCCAGTGGCATGTATCTGTATCAGGTGAAAACAGAAAGATATTCCACAACCAAAAAAATGATCATGATGAAATAATAAAAATATTGAGTTAAGATGCGAATGCAGATTGACTTAAGATTTTCATGGTTGGCAATGACCGCTCTTAAGTCAATCTGATGAGTACATCATCTTAACTCAATAGCTTATTAAATGGGAGGAAAAATGGCAAGTGAGAAAAAAGCACAAGAATAAAGAACAGTTGATACTGATAGTATTAAAAAGATGATAAAGAATTATATTAACTAGATAATATAGTTCTTAGATGTTGTTATAAAAAGTCTTGACAGAAATATTGATATCTAACATTATTCCAAAGTGAATAATTAAATATCAAACATAAATATAAATGAGATAACATAGTTTAACAAGGAGGCAAATATGAAAAAGCTCTGGTTACCCTTGATAATATTTATTTTGTTCATGGCAGGATGTGATGAAAATACCACGTCTGCAGATGAAGTTTCCATTGATCGGGCAATGATCCTGATCCCTTCAGGTGCATTTGAGATGGGTTGTTGTGAAGAAGATAGCAATCTTAATGAGCAACCGGTTCATTTAGCGTATGTGAGTTCTTTCTATATGTCAAAATATGAAGTTACTCAAAAAGAATTTCGACAGGTAATGGGTTACATTCCCGATGAAGGTTATGGAATTGGTAATGATTATCCTGTATTTGGTGTAAGCTGGGAAGAGGCTATGCAGTACTGTAATAACCGAAGCGAAGCAGAGAGTCTACAGCCCTGCTATGATCTGGCAGACAGCACCTGCAACTGGGCAGCAAATGGCTATCGTCTTCCCACTGAGGCAGAATGGGAATATGCTGCCAGAGGTGCTGGATGTGATTTGTCCTTCAATTATGCAGGGGCAGACAATATTGGTGATGTAGGCTGGTATCGAGTAAATTCCGGGAATCAGACGCACAAAGTTGGGCAGAAACTACCTAATAGTCTGGGTTTATATGATATGAGCGGAAATGTTTGGGAAAGGTGCTGGGACTGGTATTCCGATGAATATTACCAGGAAAGTCCATATCCTGACCCCAAAGGGCCAGGAACAGGTTATTTCAGGGTAGTACGTGGTGGCAGTTGGTATAATGAAATGCAGTTTTGCTGCTGTACATTCCGAGCGGTATCGGAACCATTTGGAAGTAATTATATAGGCTTGCGTGTAGTACGAAATGCCGGATAGTATAAAGAAAATGCCGTTCTTCTCATGTAGGAAGGACGGCATTTTATCATCACCAAATATAGGTTTTAGTTTACTTTCAATTCCAGATCATTTCCTACTTCAATTACAGAGCCTGATGTGACTCGATTTTGCAGAAGCAAAAGCGAAAGAGGATTTTCAAGTTTTTGCTGAATTACTCGTTTGAGGGGACGGGCACCAAATTGTGGATCAAAGCCTAGTTGAGTGATCTCTTCAATGGCAGTTTTACTAATTTCAAGGGTGATATTACGGGCAGCAAGTTTATCCTCCAATAAGCCAAGATGGATTTCCACTATCTTTTTGATCTGCTTCTTTTCCAGTCTGTGGAAAATGATTATCTCATCCAATCGATTAAGAAATTCCGGCTTGAAATGCTGCTGCAAAAGCTGCATTAACTGAGGACGGATGCTTTCCAGTTCTCCCTTATCCTGATCATAGATAAGCTGTGAACCAATGTTTGAGGTCATTATGATCACGGTATTCTTAAAATCCACTGTTCTTCCCTTGCTGTCTGTAAGTCTGCCCTCATCCAGTATCTGCAGGAGAATATTAAATACATCGTGATGTGCCTTTTCTATCTCATCAAAGAGAATAATGCTGTAGGGCTGACGTCGTACTGCTTCAGTGAGATAGCCACCTTCATTATAACCCACATATCCGGGAGGAGCTCCAACCAGTCGTGATACAGAATGCTTTTCCATGTATTCACTCATATCGATCCTGATTATTGCCTTTTCAGTATCAAACATATACTCTGCCAGACTGCGTGCTAGCTCTGTTTTACCTACTCCAGTGGGACCCATGAAAATGAAAGAACCAATAGGACGCTGCATATCAGCTAATCCGCTTCGACTGCGCCGGATGGCATTTGATACTGCTGCGATGCCCTCTGCCTGACCAATCACGCGTTTACCTAAGGCAGATTCCATTTGAACCAGTTTATTAAGTTCACTTTCCACCAGTTTAGTAACAGGGATACCTGTCCATTTAGAGACGATCTGAGCGATATTTTCCTCAGTAACTTCTTCATGCAATAACCTTTCTGCTTCAGGTATCTTCTGGATTTCCTGCTTAAGAGCAACCTGCTCCTGCTGTTTACTGGCAAGCACACCATATTTAAGCTGGGCGACCTTTTCCAGGTCACCTTCTCTTTCTGCCTTATCAGCTTCACTTTTTAACCTTTCAATTTCTTCACTGAGAGATGATAGTCTTTGATGCAACTGCTTTTCATTTTCCCAGCGGAGAGTGAGTAGATTCAGCTTCTCTTTCAGTTCTGCCAGTTCACTTTCTATTT
Organism: Candidatus Stygibacter australis; assembly: GCA_030765845.1. Classification (NCBI taxonomy): domain Bacteria; kingdom Pseudomonadati; phylum Candidatus Cloacimonadota; class Cloacimonadia (SeqCode); order Cloacimonadales (SeqCode); genus Candidatus Stygibacter; species Candidatus Stygibacter australis. The sequence continues at coordinate 2,009 of JAVCDJ010000206.1, read as the reverse complement.
TGGCTAATCTTTGTTTGCCTACCTCATTATTTTCTTTTGCCAGAGAAAATTTCTCTATTTCCAATTGGCGTACCCGACGTTCAGTTTCATCAATTTCTTCCGGTCTGGAGTTTATTTCCATCCGCAACCGTGCACAGGCTTCATCTACCAGATCAATTGCCTTATCAGGTAGAAAACGGTCGCTGATATAACGATCACTCATGGTAGCAGCGCTTACTAAGGCACTATCAGTGATCTGCACACCATGATGTACCTCATATTTATCCTTGATCCCTCTCAGGATAGAGATAGTATCTGTCACGCTGGGCTCTTTGATATGTACCGGCTGAAATCTACGTTCCAGAGCAGCATCCTTCTCAATGTATTTACGGTATTCATCCAGAGTAGTGGCACCCACGCAGTGCAGACTTCCCCTGGCTAATGCCGGCTTGAGCATATTTGAAGCATCAATAGCACCCTCTGCTGCTCCAGCACCTACTACGGTATGTATCTCATCTATAAATAGAATATAATGACCTTCTGCCTTCTCAACTTCTTTTAGCACTGCTTTCAGCCGATCTTCAAACTCACCCCGGAATTTTGCTCCAGCTAAAAGTGAACCCATATCAAGCTCCAGAACTTCCTTATTCTTAAGGTTTTCCGGCACATCCTGATTAATGATCCTGCGAGCAAGTCCTTCCACAATAGCCGTTTTTCCTACTCCCGGCTCCCCGATCAGCACAGGATTATTCTTTCTGCGGCGAGAAAGGGATTGAATAGTTCTGCGGATCTCTTCATCACGACCTATCACGGGATCAAGTTTACCTTCCGTAGCCAGTCGGGTCAGGTTTCTGGTATATTTATCAAGAACCTGATACTTAGCTTCCGGATTATCATCACTCACCCTTTGATTTCCCCTTAATTCTTTCAAGGCTGCAAGGGTGGAATTCTTATCCGGCAGGATACTTTTTAATTCCCGACTCAATTTGCCCTGTTCAATTATAGCCAGAAATAGATGCTCCACACTGATATATTCATCCTGCAACTGACTAGAAATTTTATCCGCTTTCTGCAGGACAGTATTAAGCTCATTGCCCAGTCCGGTTTGATAACTGCCACTGACTCTGGGCAGCTCATCAAGTTCCTTTTCTACTAGAGATTCCAATCTTTCTATATTTACCCCATTTTTCTGCAGCAGGGCTTTGGTGAAGCTTTCATCCATGCGAACCAGTGACAGCAGTAAGTGCTGTGAACGCATTTCCTGATGCTGCCTGTCCTGGGCAAGCTGCAGAGACAGCTCAATAGCGTCCCTGGCTTTGATCGTAAATCTGTTTAAATTCATATCATCCTCCTAAGCGGAGCGCAAATGGAGCACTCCCCATCATCGATTGATAATTTATTTAATAAGTAAAAGCTTGTCAAGAGAAAATTAGCAGATTATAACGATGAGTGCTAATTTATGTCTCAACCAGAATTTTTTATCCGAAATATCTATCTTCAACGTAAACAAGAAACATAAACCCAACTGGTAAACCTATATAAATAATGTAATAGCACCCATAATAATGTGTTCCGGGAAAATAAGAGCATATAAGGAGTAACAACTCAACCCGGCATAACATTAAAATGTCATGCCGGGTTGAGTTGTGGCTCCTTAGGGTTGGGAATAGTCCGGTAAGAGATAAAAGCTGGTGAAAATAATAAATTACAATGAGGTGCAGGAAATAATTTTATTGACCACAAGATAGAGATATTAATAAAGACAGATTGGGTATCTCCATTAGAGATATATAAGATATTAAATAAAAATGTAGGAAGTAGTCAGGAAGAGAAGATGGAAAATTATATGAGAAAAAGGTATGGATCAGTAGATGATGACAGAAGTAAAGCCGCCCGGACAGAGGGCTGGCTTTCGATAGTGCTCAATATTTTACTTTTTGCATTAAAATACTGGGCGGGAGCAGCCAGTTTGTCCATAGCTTTAATAGCTGATGCCTGGCATACCTTATCTGATTCCATTTCTTCTGTAA